>JANXYD010000331.1 GCA_025350265.1 Hyphomicrobiaceae bacterium
GTCAACACCAACTCTTAAGGCTTCTGCTGGATACTCCGGATATTCCAAATACCCGGTGGGCCCTCGATGCGTTCCGATCGCAATCTGACTTTTCTACTGGGTGCCGCGACGCTGAGCGTCATATGCGCGGGTCTGGGTGGCCTTGCCTATCTTGCACGTCCCTTGCCGCCCGATGGCGACCCTATCCTCGGCACAGCGCAACTCGTCATGTTCGAAACCGATCTGTGCTCATGGTGCGAGCAGTTCCGACGCAAGACAGCGCGGCAGTATCAGAGCACCGACTATGCCCAACGCGCGCCGCTCCGCTTCATGAGCGTCGACGACGGTCCGCCCCCCAAGCGCTATCGATTGACGTCGTTTCGACCCGCACCGATGCTGGTCTTGTTCGACGAATACGGCCGCGAATTGGCACGTCTGGAAAAAGAACCGGCCAGCAGCGAGATCGTCGAAACGCTGGTCCGCCGCAATCTTCGCAAGCCCGCAAAAACGTGATCAGCGCTTGATCCATGCGTCGGTAGTGGGCTTGAAATCTGGCTCCGCCCAGTGACGTTTCGCGCTGGACTGACTGGTGGCCTTGCCGCTCATGCCATAGTGGGCGGCCAGCGCATCGAGAGCGATGCCGAGGACAATTCTGCCGGACCGGCTGGGCCAATGCCGTGCCGCCTCGATCGCTTCGAGGCCGCGCTCAAAACAGCAGACGTCCATCACCACATCGGCAAGCGAGCCGCCGAGGGATGCCAGCGCCTTGCGGGCCCGCGCCTGCGCGGCCGCCACCGCTTCGGAGAGTTCCACACCCGCCCCCGGCGCGCCCCGTCGGCTTTGGTCCCGGCTCGCTTCTGCCGACCAGCGCGCGGTCACGCGAGGTTGCAGCCCACCAGTCGCGAAATCGCGCGTAAAGCGCTGTGCGGCCGCGATCTGCATTTCGCTCAACAGCGGCACGCCCTTGGCATCGCGCCTGACGCCGAGTTGCTCGACCAATGACAAGCGGTCTGCACGCCGCTCCGGCGTATTGGATTTGACGGCCGGACGCGGTGCGGGTGCTGCGTCCGACATCAGCAATTGCCGCAAGGCCGCGTTGCCCTGTTTGCTCAACACTTCATGGCCTGTCGCGGTCGATAGGGTGAGCAAGCCGGCCGAGCGTGCCGCCTGCAAAATCGGCACCGCGACCGGTTGCGGGCGCGCGGCCCGGCCCGGCCCGACGACTGCCACCGAACCATCCGTGGACGTGACGAGCCGCATGCCTGGACGGCCGAGACGGATCAGCAATGCTGCCACTTCCCTGACGATCGGCGCGCCCGTTGCCGAGGAATGGTCTTCGCTCTGCCTGCCGCTCATTCACAACTCCGCTGTTGATTGGATGCGTTCAGATCGTGCCTTTCCGTTGGGCAGATGCTGTCCGGCTCGATCTGCCTGAGCCCCATGTGGATGCAAGATTCCAGCAAGTCGAGAATGCGATCGAAACCTGGATCGTCACGCCTCTCCTCGACCAGCCGGCAGGCGTGGGCGGCAGTCGTGCGGTCGCGCCCAAAGAGTGCTGCCGCCTGCGTGTAAGACAACCCGCAGCCGACATGCGCCAGGTACATCGCGACCTGGCGGACGAAGGCGACTTCAGCCGCCCCCCGGCAACCGTGCACGAGCGGCAAGGCGTGACCCGCAAATTGTGCCAGGGACGACGCCGGGGCCACGAGGCCGGCAAGCACCACAGCCTCGATCAAGCGGCGCAGCCGCTCGGCGCGGGGCGGCTCGAGCAGCCACAGCGGGCGGACCCCGCTCGGCTTTTTGGTGATTTTGGCTGCCGGCAACGGATGCGCACTACAGCGAAACCCCGTTGCCGCTTTGTAACTTGCCGCGACTGGACACATTTGCCACTCCGGACGGATAGGATTTACTTGTGTTTACTACGTGGACAGAGGCCAGTTGTTAAAGCTATCACTCCATCTGCTCCGATAGCAGTCAATTTTACTTATAACGTAAATTTTGCAGCGAGCGAATTGTTGGCCAGTCTGGGAACCATGGGCGCATGTGCAGCGGAATGAGGGCATCCGTTCATATCCGTTAGTCAGGGAAAGTTGCGTCTCAGCA
>JANXYD010000336.1 GCA_025350265.1 Hyphomicrobiaceae bacterium
GGTAGTCAGCCGCGCCGGCCCCGAGCGCGGCATTCTCGATGCCGGCTCCAAAGCGCTGACGGCCGATCCCGGCGGCGGCCTCGACGGCTTTGGACTGGTCCTCGAACATCCGGAGGCGCGCATCAAGGGCTTCGCCGAGGAGCACGGCTTTCTCGACCTCTCGAAATGCAATGCGCGGCCTGGGGTCGGCGATGTCGTGCGCGTGATCCCCAACCATGTCTGCGTGGTAGTCAACATGGTCGACCAGTTGATCGCCGTGCGCGGTGGGGAAATTGTCGAGGTGTACCCCGTGGCCGCGCGCGGTAAGCTGGTGTGAGCGGCGCCTTCGCGCTGGTCGCGCGAATTGGGTCGCAGCCCAAGCCCGTTCGGGGAACGTAGTCCCCGAACCCCATCTATTTTTTGATGATCAAGGTTGGGTCAAGCACTTGCGCGACCCAGCATCAACTACTTCGTCAGCGTTTCGTCTTTGCAGATGAGGCCGCCGAGCACGCAGCCCTTGAGGTTCAACGCGCTGGCTGACAGCAGCGTGATGGTGCCGGAATAGGTTTTGCCGTCTTCCAGATTGAGCAGATCGCCCTTCCAGGCGTTATCGCTGCTCTTGGCCGCGCCCGTCATGATCACCTTGCCGACCATGTCCTTTTTGCTTTGATCCTTGACGCCGACGACCTTCGCGCACAGCTTGCCGCCGCAATCATAAAATGACAGTTGCGCGCCGGTGGATGGACGGATCCAGGTTCCGAAGGGTTCGGCCGCCTGAGCCGTGATCGACAGGGCTGCGAGTGCGGCGGTGCCGATGAAGGCACGAGTGACGATGTTGGAAATGGTGGTGCGCATGGCGTTCCCTCTTTTTTGATTGTCCGGCTTTTGACTGCCGTTCGGCAATCTGCAGACATCGAGGCTTTTTCGCCAGCAAATACGTCCGATCCGTGTCGGGAATTTCAAGGATCCGGAATAGCTAAAATGCTGGCCGGTGATATCTTCAGATGCCGCTCAAGCCTGGCACCCAGGCGGCACCGAAGATGCTACCGGTCCCGCCCTGCTGCACCAGGATGGCACACGTGCCCGGCCGGCAATCGGCGACGGCTGCGCGTGCAACTTTGATCACCGCATGCTCACCGCGCCAGTGCCCGACGTCGACGATTTCACGAACCACGTTGTGGTAGGCGATCTTGTGGCCGCTGTTTTCGCCGTGGTGAATTTCAACCTCGACCAGCGGCGTGAACCTGACCAGCCAAAGCGTCGCGTCAACCGCCGCCGTCTTTGCCACCGGCCACGCCGGAACATCCACTTCAATTCCATCACCGTCGTGAGAGACGGCAAGCGACACGCGCATCGATTTGATCTTGGCGTCTGTTTGCCGGATATCCGCATCGATGTTGGCCCGGTCGCTGCCGACGGCATGCATCATGCCGTTGACGACGGCCTGAGGCGTATAAACCTGGCCATCGCCGCGCGTCTGCGCATAGGCGCGTTGCCGCTTGGTGAAAGTCGGACTAGCCAGGGTATCTTTCCAGCCGAGGCTATCCCAGATATCAACGTTGAACGACAGCGCCAACACACCGTCTTTTTCGATATATGATTGCAGCAGCGCGTCCGCCGGCGGGCACGATGAGCACCCCTGGCTGGTGTAAAGTTCGACGACGGACCTGATTTGCGCACCGCTTTTGCCGTCAGCGGTGACCGTGCCGTCTGCGGCCATGGCCGAGCACGGCAGCAGGCACGCAAGGGTGCCTAAAACGATCCTGACCGGGCTGAGGCGCATAAAGTCTCTCGTGAAAAGGAGTGCCCAAAGGCTGGTGGCAATGGCAACAACCGCATCTCAGAACGATCGCTCAAAGACAACACTTGTCAAGTTATCGACCTGTATCCGCCCTTTTGACTTCAAATGCCACTCACGTATGGGTGAAGCGGATGATAATATCCGTTAACGACTGGGCACGTTGCAGCCGGCAGCCGCTGTCGCACAGCTCTTTCCTCGAAGCCGTAGGGGCGCGAGGGGCTGACCATCGAGTGTGTGGAAGCCACGTATCAGGCTGGACAATGCTCGCCAAGGAAGCGCCACATGACCATAAATCGTGCTGATTTGGCTGATGCCTGCGATCTTGCCCTGGGTGGTGATTGGGCAGCCGCCCACACCATCGTTCAGCAAGACGAGCAAGACCCTGCGGCGTGCTGGATCCATGCTGTGTTGCACAAGATCGAGGGCGATGCTGCCAATGCGCGCTACTGGTATCGGCAGGCTGGCCAATTCTACGAGAGCTATCCCGATCCCCGTTCTGAACTCGCGGCTATCCGGGCAACCCTGACGTATTGAGGGGGCGGGATCCGTTGCCCCGTCGTGCAGGGCCGGGCGAGTCGTTTTGCGGGGCAGCATTGCCCGGCATCGGCTTGCGGCGCGGACAAGCGGCGGCTATTGCCCAGGCTTAAGCGGGCCGCGTAACATGTGCTCCTGCAGTGACCGACTTCGGGGGATCGAGCACAGTGCCACGTCGTCAACTTTGGCTGCCGCCCGCGCTGGAAGTGCCGCGGGTAAGGATTTACGCCATCGGCCATGGCCTGTCGGTGATCGGCGGCTGGGTGCAGGCGACGGCGCTGTCGTGGCTGGTGTACAGGTTGACCGGCTCGGTGTTCATGCTCGGCATCATGGGCTTCCTGGTGCAGATCCCGTTCCTCGTGCTCGGACCTTTCTCTGGCCGCATCGTCGATCGCATGCCCAAGCTGCCGTTGCTGATCGGCATCGACATCGCCATCAGCATTCTGGCGCTCGCGTCGGCGCTGATGGCGTGGCTGGATGTGCGCAACGTCTGGTTCTATCTTGCCGCCGCGATCGTACATGGTTCGCTGACCGCCTTCGAAATGCCGACCCGGCAATCGCTGCTGGCGCACATCGTCGGGGATCGCGACCTGATGCCGAGCGCGCTGGGCGTCAGCGCCACATTGTTCAACGGCGGCCGCATGATCGGGCCCGCGATCGCCGGACTGGCCTTGCACTATCTGTCCGAAAGCTGGTGCTTCATATTCAATGCGGTCAGCAATATTGCCATTATCGCCGCGCTGCTGGCCATGAAACTTCCACGCGAGGATATGACCGAGCAGCGATCGCACGTGCAGGCCGGGCCGTGGTCGTCGCTGGCGACATTGTGGACGCTGCCCGCAGTGCGCCTGTTGGTCCCGATGATGGCTGTCGTCGCGATGTTCGGCGTCCCGTACATCCACCTTATGCCTTCGATCGCGG
>JANXYD010000363.1 GCA_025350265.1 Hyphomicrobiaceae bacterium
GTGCGCGCGGAATGGGCTTTAGTGTGCACCGCCCACAACCTGTGCAAGCTATTCAACGCCGCAAAACCCGCCTAAAGCGGGCAATGCCCGCAAAACCACACGCCCAAAATAACGCGATCGACTATCTGGGCAGGCTCCTAGTCCCGATGTTCCTGTTGGCACCCGTCCTTGGACACCGGCGCGCCGCTCGTCTCTGACGAAGAAAGCACTCCCGTCGTAAAGGGGCCCGAGTTGGCAGTCCCGGCGTCTGGATAGCCGCAACTCGCTATCAAAGGCGCGCATGCTCGCCTTTACCGACCCCGGTAGCGCCTCGTCGGAAGGTTGGGCTCACTATGTCGAACAGATGGTCGTCGAGCAAAGGCTGGGGCAGGACCCTGAGTTACCTGCAACAAGTGGATACACAAAGGACGAAGCCGAAGATTACCTTCGGCTCGCGCAACTCCGCGAAGCCCCATTGCGGGATGGCCGAGTTATTGCGCCACAGTCCAGTCAAGGTTGTCGAACGCTCCGAATGCCACGATCAAGAGTCACTGTCCGTCTTGCGCCTGAACGGCGGTCCGGGCTCTGAAGATAATCGTTCGCGTGTTTGTCTAGGCCTAGTCATGTTATTTCAGCATCGCCAAAGCCATTCGTGGGCCTTCGCTCCCAAGGGGGCTCGGGTCCCAACCGCTCGGCCAGGAAATCGATTGTTGCACGAACCTTGGCGGGTGGACGCCTGTCGGCGGGGTAGGCGGCATAGATGCCGTCGAGCTCAATCGGGTCATGATCGAGCGTCAGAGGGATCAGCAATCCGGCGTCGATCTCACGCGCGACCAGAAACGTCGGCTGGTAGACGATGCCTTGTCCGGCGATCGCCGCGGCGACCAGGGCGTCGCCATTGTTGGCCTTGAGTGTGCCTCGGATCTCAACCGACGCCTTGCCGTCGCGTCCGAACGACCAGCGATCCGCACCCACAGCACGCGACAGCGTGTAACCGAGGCAGGTGTGTCCCTCCAAGTCGGCGATCGCTCGCGGTCGCCCGTGCGCCGTGATGTAGGACGGGGCAGCACATACGATCATGTGACAGGGCGCGAGGCGGCGGGCGATCATAGAGGAGTCCGCAAGCGTCCCGATCCGTATGACGAGGTCCCAGCCCTCCTCGATCAGGTCGACGTTGCGATCGTTGAGACCGAGATCGACCGCGAGGGCCGGATGGCGCCGCGACAGCTCAGGGAGAAGCGGCGCGATCTCACGGATGCCGAACGACACCGGTGCATTGAGGCGCAACGTACCGCGCACGTTCACGGTCTCGGCTGCAGCTGCCGCGTCCGCATCCTCTATCTCGGTCAGAATACGCTCGGCCGCCTCGAGATAGTTGCGGCCGGCCTCCGTCAATGTCAGACGCCGCGTCGTCCGGTACAGGAGTTTCACTCCGAGCCGGTCTTCGAGTGCAGTCATGTGCTTGGTGGCCATGGTCGGCGACATGCCGAGCGCACGCGCCGCTGCCGAAAGGCCGCCGAGCGCCACAACTCGGGTAAAGACCTGCAGCCCGGTAACACGGTCGAGCATGGATACAACCTCACACCTCCGGTGTGAGTTGATATCATATAACTGGATATTATAAAATCGGAGAGCTGAGCGCATCTGTTGCCGCATACAGCCGCCCGATCGCGGGCGAGCAACTGTTTAAGGAGATAACCATGATCGATCAACGCACCGCCCCCTACGCCGCCCTGATCCTGCGTATCAGCCTCGGCGTCATGCTTTTGGCTCATGGGCTCTTGCTGAAAGTTTTCACGTTCACGGTGCCGGGTACCGTTGGTTACTTCGAGAGCCTCGGCTATCCGGGCTTTTTCGCATACCTTGTCATCGCCGGTGAAATCCTCGGCGGCATCGCCCTTGTTCTCGGCGTCTGGACACGCACCGTCGCACTACTCGCACTGCCGATCGTGATCGGTGCCACACTCCAACACATCGGCAACGGCTGGGTCTTCTCCGCGCCGAACGGCGGCTGGGAGTTCCCCGTCTTCTGGTCTTTCGCTCTCGTGGTACAGGCTCTGTTCGGTGACGGCGCGTATGCACTCTCGCCGTCGAAGACTGCCTCTACCCAACCAGCCCTCGCCTGATCGTTCCGGACCGTCACATGAGATTGAACTCCATGCACATCGATCGCCGCACCCTCATACAAACCGGATTGTCGGCCGGCATGGCCGCCTCCCTACAAGGACCATTCGCCATGACTGCCGAAGCACAACTGTCGCCATCCCGGCCGCATCTCGATCCGCTGCATCCCGGCCTGCCGACGCTCCACGTGCGCGACCTCGACACGGTCGCCCGCTACTACGAAGACACCATCGGCCTCCATCGGATCGATGCGGAGAAGGATAGTGTCCGCCTCGGCGCCGGCGACCGAACTCTCCTGCATTTGATCAAGCGGCCCGGCGTCGATCTCGAGCCGAGTGGCTTCGCAGGCCTCTTCCACACGGCGTTTTTGTTGCCGTCGCGCGCTGATCTCGGCCGTTGGCTCCGCCGCGCAATCAACGCGCAGGTCATGTTCGACGGCGCGTCCGATCACAAGGTTAGTGAGGCGCTCTATCTCACCGACCCGGAAGGCAATGGCATCGAGATCTACGCCGACCGTCCGCGCGACAGCTGGTCCTGGTCGAACGATCAGGTGCAGATGGCGACCGATCCGCTCGATGTGCAGGGGCTCGTGGCAGCGGGCGGGCCAATAGCTCCGGAAACCGCGCGTATGCCGGACGACGCCATTGTCGGCCACATCCATTTGCGCGTCGGCGGCATTCCTGAGGCCGAGAAATTCTACCGCGACGTGCTTGGCCTCGACGTGACAGCGCGCAGGACCGGCGCGACGTTCTACGCCACGGGCGGCTATCACCATCATCTCGCAACGAACACCTGGCAGAGCCGCAACTCGCCGAAACGCTCGGGGACGATCACGGGTCTCGCCTCGTTCGAACTCAACGCAATCGACGGCAAGACGTTCGACGCGGCAGCCGAGCGTGCGCTTGCCGCCGGTGGCCGACGCTCGGGCGAGACAATCGAGGTCACCGACCCGTGGCTCAACCGGATCGTCTTGCGCAAGGCTTGATCGAGATCCACGCCTAACATCTTCGCCACGTCAACAGCACGTCGCGCTTAAGGAGAACACCATGAGCCACAAGAACATCGCCGTCCTCGTCGGCAGCCTGCGCCGCGACAGCTTCAATGCGAAACTCGCCAGCGCACTCGCTAAACTCGCGCAGCCGGACTTCACGTTCAACATCGTCGAGATCGGCGACCTGCCGCTCTACAATCAGGACGATGACGCCAATCAGGCGCCGCCAGTGCAACGTCTCAAGGCCGCGATTTCGGCTGCCGACGGCCTCCTTTTCGTTACACCCGAGTACAATCGCTCGATTCCCGGCGTGTTGAAGAACGCGATCGACCATGCGTCGCGCCCCTACGGCCAAAGCGCTTGGGCGGGCAAGCCGGCGGGCGTCATCGGCATCTCGGTCGGCGCAATCGGCACCGCGCTCGCGCAGCAGCATCTGCGCAACATTCTCGCCTATCTCGATGTGCCGACGCTCGGTCAGCCCGAAGCGTTCCTGCTGATGAAGGATGGTCTGTTCGAGGCCGACGGCAGCATCGGCACCGCAAGCCGCCAGTTCCTGCAGGGCTGGGTGGACCGTTACGTCGCCTGGGTGAGCAAGCACGCGGGATAATGCACTCTACGGGACAATTACGCAGACCGTGGTGATATCATGGCCGCGATGACTCCGGTGAACACTCCTGCAGGCTCGCCCGTCCATTTGCCGGCCGCATCCCGCCGCACATCAGCGTGGTTTCGTTGCGCAGGTAGAGTCGTGAGCGGCTAGCGGAAAGTCGAATTCGGTGTAGCGAGCCGCCGGGTTCTGCTGGGCTGGGTGTTGAGTTGCGTCACGTGTTCGAAGATGCGCGCAGTGCAATTGGGATTGAAAGGCGGAGTGCCATGCTGGTCGAGGGTAAGTGGACGCAGGATTGGCAGCCGGTGCAGGCGACCGACGCCAAGGGCGGGTTCGTCCGCCAGGCATCAAGTTTCCGCAATTGGGTAACACCCGACGGCCGCGCGGGGCCAACCGGATGCGCCGGCTTCAGGGCCGAACGTGGTCGCTATCAGCTCTATGTGGCACTCATCTGTCCCTGGGCCTCACGTACGCTGATGGCGCGGAAACTGAAGCACCTCGATGTTGTGGTTGGAGTGACCATCGTCGAGCCGGAGCTTTCCGATCAAGGTTGGCGCTTTGCGCACGGGGATACTTTGACGGGCTCCACCTATCTCCACGAGCTCTACACGCGAGCGGACAAGTGCTTCACCGGCCGGGCGACCGTGCCGGTGTTGTGGGACAAAACAACGGGCACGATCGTCAACAACGAGTCAGCCGACATCGTGCGGATGTTCAATACTGGGTTCGGCGCGCTCGCCGATGCGACGGTCGACCTCTACCCGGAAGCGCTCAGATCCGAGATCGACGCCTGGAATGCCCGCATCTACCCTGCTCTCAACAACGGCGTCTATCGCGCCGGGTTCGCCACCACGCAGCTCGCATACGAGGAAGCCTTCCGCGACGTCTTCGCCATCCTCGCTGTGCTCGAAGCGCATTTGGAGCAACGCGCCTTCCTCGTCGGCGATAGGTTGACAGAGGCCGATATCCGGTTGTTCGTCACCCTCGTGCGTTTCGACGTTGCGTATCATGGGTTATTCAAATGCAATCTGAAGCGCATTATCGATTATCCGGCACTCACGGCGTATCTTACACGCATGCTCGACGTACCGGGTATCCGCGAGACGGTGAGCATCGAGCACATCAAGCGCGGCTACTATTCGATCAAAGCGCTTAATCCGAACGGCATCGTGCCGTTGGGACCGAAATGGGCATCTTAGATCTGTTCGTTGGCGGAGTCACGCTATGCAATCTTTCATATACGAAGCGCTTCCGTCGCGTGTGATTTTCGGTAGCGGCACGCTTGCGCGGCTTGGCGAGGAGGTGGAGCGTTTAGGTCTGCGCAAGGTTTTGGTGTTGGCGACCCCACGGCAAAAAGCCGATGCCGAGCGCCTTGCAAATTCGTTGAGAGGGCGAGCGGTCGGCGTTTTTGCCGAAGCCACGATGCACACGCCCGTCGCTATCACTGAAAAAGCTCTGCTTGCTGTCAACGAACGTGCAGCAGACGGCATAGTGGCGGTGGGTGGCGGATCGACGATTGGGCTTGGAAAGGCGATCGCGGTCAGAACCGACCTTCCGCAAATTGTCGTGCCGACGACCTATGCCGGCTCCGAGATGACGCCGATTTTGGGCGAGACGAGGGATGGCGTGAAGACGACGCAACGCAGTCCCAAGATCCTTCCCGAGACTGTCATCTATGATGTCGATCTAACTCTTACTTTGCCGCCGACCATCTCGGCGACGTCGGGCATCAACGCCATCGCGCACGGCGTCGAAGCCCTCTACGCAACAGACAAAAACCCGATCATCTCGTTGATGGCGGAAGACGGCATCGCGGCTCTTGCGCGCGCCTTGCCGGTAATTGTTGGCGATCCTTCAAACCACTCAGCGCGCTCGGATGCGCTCTATGGTGCTTGGCTGTGCGGGGCGTGCCTCGGGGCTGTTGGCATGGCGCTCCACCATAAGCTTTGTCACACACTTGGTGGGACCTTTAACTTGCCGCACGCAGAGACCCACGCAATCATTCTTCCACATGCTATGGCCTATAACGCGGCAAGTGCACCGGACGCCATGGCGCGCATTGCTCGAGCGCTTGGCGTTGCGGATGCAGCCACCGGCGCGTTCGAGCTTGCCGGTCGGCTCGGTGCGAAGCGCGCGTTGCGCGACATCGGCATGCCAGAAAGTGGCATTGAACGCGCGGCCGAGCTCGCTTCGCAAAATCCTTATCCGAACCCGCGCCGCATCGAATATGGGGCGATCCGCGACTTGATTGCGCGTGCATGGTCTGGAGAGCGTCCAAAAGCTTGAGTATTGGGTGCGTTAAGACGCTCAACGTATAGTGGGAGTATCGGCAGATACAACGATCTCCGACTTAGGAGAAGGATCGGTGGCGATATTGGCGGCGAAGACAGCTGGGGCCATTGCGATTGTCCGGGTATCACGGCGTCGGGACTGCAGTTCCGGGAACTCCGGGCATCGGCCGACACCGTTGGCGCAAAGACACAATTAGGCAGATGATCCACGTCGGTCAGGCGCGGCACTTGGCCCGGCCGGTTACGAATTTAGGCGGGCACGGTCGGAATTGGGGTCTATGGCTGTCGAGCTTGTCAGGATTTGACGGGAGGGGCTGCTTACTGAGGAAGTCCGGGCGTGATCGGATCATGGCGCAAACGGCGTCGTGACACTCAAGAGACATTCGCAGCGCTGCAATGCGGCCGTCTCCGTTCCTTAGTTTTTTGTTGATTGGATCATCGGCAAATGCGCAAATTGAGCAGGCTGGCGTCCCTGCCGGATTCGCGCTTGGATGGGAGACCGCATGCACGCCGACGTCCCACCCGAAGGACTCGGGCCTTGGAACCCAGGGTTAGAATCGACGCTGCCGGAGCAATTCCTGCCCCTGTCGACCATTTACAGTGCTGCGAACGTTTCTAGCGATCTCGCCGAGACGCGCCAGCTCAGCCATTTCAGCGGTCTGCCTATGCAGCGGCTCACTGTGTTCCGCCCTCAGCGGTTGATGTTGCACGAGATGCTGATCCGCGTGATGGCCGACCTCAGCGTGCCTGACGGCAACAAATACGAAGATCTGGGCATCACTTCCCGCCATATGACGGAGCTGCTGATAGACCGGTATATTACGCCGTTGCTGCCGGAACTCGCGCGCACGCACGCCGAAGTTGTCGCCGCCGCCGTCGCTTTCGTTAATGAGGCGCAAGCGGCAGCGAGCGCGCCTGATGACGCGCCGCGCGGGCACGGCTGGCCAGCGTTTTGGAACAAGTCATCGGCGACGAGAAAGCCGGCCGTTGAATCGCCGGAAGCGCGCGATCTCGAGTCGGTTTCGGCTTGGCGGACACTGGCGCAAGCCAGCGAGACGCCATTCGAACGCGCCTGTTATCACGCGCTCGCCACCACCGGCGAAGCCATTCTTGGCCGAAACGGACGGCTGCCCCGCAATCGAGGACTGATCACAACGCTGGCAGTGCGGCTAGTTTCGAACAGTTACGGCAGCCTGGTGATCGGCGAACACCTCGACCCGCATTTCCGGGAAGCGGTTCTGGCGGAGCATTTCCGCTTCCTGCCGATCCAGACGCAACCGATCGTCATGAACGTGAAGGGCGCGTCGGCATCGGGGAAGAGCACGATGCGTCCGCTGCAAAAGCAGCTGGCCACCCGCATCGGCGTTGACTGGTCCGACTTCGCACTTATTAGCCCGGACATCTGGCGCAAATATTTGCTGGACTATCGGGCCCTCGGTGCGGCGTCGCGCTATGCCGGCACGTTGACCGGCCATGAGATCGAGATCATCGACCGCAAGCTCGATCTCTTCATGAGTCACAAGGCCAAGCAGGGGCGCATGTCGCATCTGCTGATCGATCGCTTCCGCTTCGATAGTTTCGCGCAGGAACCCGACGAGGAAGCCGGCAGCCAGCTGCTGACTCGTTTCGGCGACGAGGTCTTCATGTTCTTCATGATCACTGCGCCGGATGCGACGGTAGAGCGGGCGTGGTTGCGTGGTGAGCAGTTCGGCCGCTACAAGGCCGTCGACGATCTACTGGCACACAACGTCGAAGCCTATTCCGGTATCCCTGGCCTGTTCTTCACCTGGGCACTGAAGGCGGGCAAGCGCGTACACTACGAATTTCTCGACAACAGCGTCGCCGAGGGCCGGCGCCCACGCACGGTGGCGTTCGGATTGAATGGCCGGATGACCATACTCGACATCAAGTGCCTGCTCGATATCGAGCGCTTCAAGGTGATCAACATTGACGCTCGCACTCCGGCAGAGGTCTATCGCCGGTCGGTCGGCACGCCGCAGACCGACACCACGAGCTTCCTCAGGCAGTGCGTGCAGCGCATTCCGCTGATCGATTTCGCGAATCAGCAAACCGGGCGCATTTTCGCGCACATAGAAAACGGCAAGCCCTTATGGTGCGACCAGGACCTATTCGAAGCTTCGGTGCCCGACCACAACGTGCGCGCGGCTTTCGATGCCGTCGTCAGTTCTTCATTGCGCCCCTGCGGCGCTGCCACTCAAATCGACGCCCGGCAAACGTTTACTCTTGGCCAATGGGGCGAAGTGTAAACCTCCAACCACCGGTTTACTGCTGACCCCTCGGGAGTGCGAAGCATGAGACGACGGGAATTCATCAGCATCCTCGGTGCAGCAGTGCTGCCCATCGCAGCGCGTGCCCAGCAGCCTCAGAAATCACACCGCTTAGCGCTCGTCCATTCCGGCATACCGGCGAACAAGCTCACCGAGGCCGCTGGCCCGTTCTGGGTGCGGCGGTTCTTCGAGGAACTGCGCAGGTTCGGCTATGCGGAGGGCACCAACCTCATCGTCGAGCGTTTTTCGGCCGAGGGCCGCACCGACCGGTTTGCGGCTGTTGCTGAGGCGGTCGTAAACTCCAGTCCCGACGTGATCGTTTCGAACTTCAATGCCCTGGTGAAAGCGTTGATGAAGGCGACAACCACCATACCGATCGTCGGCCTCACGGGGGAACCTGTCTCGGACGGCCTCGTCTCGAACCTGGCTCGCCCCGGTGGCAATCTGACGGGAGCGAGCATCAGTGCAGGCGTCGCGATGGGGGCCAAGCGGCTGCAATACTTGAAAGAGGCCCTGCCGAACGCTGCCAAGGTCGGCTTCCTGTCCGGATCGCGTGCCGAGGTGGAGCGTTCTGGCGTCACGCTCTGGACCAAGATCATCGCGGACGTGAATGAGGCGCAACTGCGTGGTGCCTTCGCCGAGATGGCGGATCAGCACATCGATGCTGCGCTGATTTCCGAAACCGGCAGCTTTCTTGCGCAGCGCGGCCTTATCGTTGAACTTGCAGCGGTTCATCGCCTGCCGATGATCTATCCCTATCGCGACTTCGTGGAAGTGGGAGGGCTCATGGCCTATGCTCCAGACCTCGGCGAACTCGCCAAACGTATGGCGAGTGATGTGGACCAGATATTCAGTGGGACCAAACCGGGGGACATCCCGTTCTTTCTGCCCACCAAATTCGATCTGGTGATCAATCTCAGGACGGCGAAGACGCTCGGTCTCACCATCGCGCCGTCACTGCTCGATTTCGCCAGCGAGATGATCGAGTGATTGGAATGGACGCCGTGGCGCAGAGCGGCAAGCTCCTCGATCAATGGCGGGACTTGCACGTGACAGGCCGCAGCGCCGAGACTATTCGATGACGCGATCGGCGCGTTTCAGCAGCTCGGCTGGAATAGTCACTCCAAGTTCGCGCGCGGTCTTGAGGTTGTGGCTCTGGCACGAGATCTTGCCATCCTGGTAAAGCTATAGTGAGCTGAGGCCACACATTGGCATCGCGCCAATGGTCATCGATGCGTTCACGCAGTCAACAAGACTATACCGACCGGAACCGGTCGGCCGCCAACCGTTGCTGCGGCGTGACGGCACGAACAGACGTCCGCTCTTTCGGATCGTTTTGAATCCCTGAAGGAGGCGCAAATAGCGCTGGTGCAACATGAGGCAGGCTGGTAACTTTACGGCGGCGGCGAAAGAGGCGTTCGCGTCAATGTTTGTTTGGTTTCTTATGCCGCCGGTTTGGTGCCTGAGAAAAGGGTAGCGCATACGCATTCAAATCAATTGAGTAACGTAGTCTTGGAACTGTTCACTTGCCGGGAGCCTCCAATGAAACAAATCTCGATGGTTGTGCCTGTCACCTTACTGTTGCTGGGAACCTTGTTAGCGGCCACTGGCTCACAAACTCAAGTGGCCAAAGCCGCGAACTTTCCAGGCAAGATTATCAATCAATCCCCGATAGTGCAGCCAATAGCATGTAACGGCCATACTGGTTCACATGGCTGTGGACCTGGTTGGGTCTATCGATGCAATTCCGAGGGCAATCACTGCAGATGCCGCCCTTGCTAGCGGCAAAATATGCCCGAGCTGCAGCGTCGTTTTTGGCATGGAGTTCGGGCTCAGTTGTTTTTGTTAGCTTGTCTGACTGCAATCAATCGAATTAGTTCACACGACGCATGCCAAATATTTGCGGCGATTCATGTCGAGTGGATCGACAGCAAGTCTATGCGAGGTGAGCGGACAAAGGTGCAGGGCATAGGATTACTCGAAACGCATTCGTTTGCTTAAGTCCTTACCGGTTGACGGTTTTGGCTCCAAAAATAGTCGGCGAGGGAGTTTCCGTTCTTGGCCCGACGAACTCGAACGCGCCGCCACCTTTCTACGCTCGAGACCTGCCGGACTGAGCCCGTTCTGTATCGCCACGCTCTGCTCGGCCCACGCCGGACGCTGATTAAGTCGCGAGTATTGCGCGCTTCGCGATTTCAACTGCTAGCGCCGACATCACCGCTTTTGATCGGGCAGCTTCGGAGCCTTGCGATGGCCTGGTC
>JANXYD010000368.1 GCA_025350265.1 Hyphomicrobiaceae bacterium
CGCCGGAGCGCTCATGGCCACTCTGCTCTGTCAGGCCGGTCGATCCGTCACCCTGTTGGAGCGGCGACTGGATCCTCGGCGGGCCGGGGCGGAACGGGGACGTTCCATCAACCTAGCCATCTCCACGCGGGGTTTGCACGCCTTGGCCGCAGTTGGGCTCGAGGCGGAGATCCAACGGATGGCAACCCCGCTCCGCGGCCGGATGATTCATAGCCCGCATGGTGACCTGGCTTTTCTGCTCGATCGCGGCATTGGTGGCCCACCCGATCCGGTCTCGGCCGCCCGCCGCCTGTTGCTGCCGCAAGGTCTTGTCTCAGGCGAGGGAGACTGGTCGCGCGAACAGTTGAAGGGGGCGATGCCATCGTTTTCCGAGGAAACGCGAAAAGCCGTGCAGCAGGAATTTACGCAACTCGGGCTCTACAGCGGTGCGATCGATGGCTTGTGGAGCGCCACGTCGCAGTATGCGGCCGAGCTTTACCTTGAGAAATACGTCAAGGCCGAGAAAAAATAAGCCCACGCGGCCGCAATTTTACATGCCGCCGGTTTTGCCGACGCCGGCAATGGCTTGCTCGATCGCCGCGACCAATTTGGGCGCGTCGGGTTCGACGGTGGTGGCAAAGCTGGCGATCAGCTTGCCGTCCGCCCCGACCAGGTATTTGTGAAAATTCCATTTCGGTGCGGCCGCGCTGCCGAGCGTGGCTAAGGCCCACTTGTAGAACGGATGCGCGTTTGAGCCCTTCACGTCGTATTTTTCGGTCAGCGGAAAGGTGACGTTGAACGCGCCCTGGCAGAACGTGGCAATCTCGGCGTTGGTGCCGGGTTCCTGATCACCGAAATCGTTGGACGGCACGCCGAGCACCACCAGCCCGCGACCGCGATATTTTTCGTACAGTGCTTCGAGCCCGGCATACTGCTTGGTGAAACCGCAGAACGACGCGGTGTTCACCACCAGCACCACCTTGCCGCGGAATTGCGTCAGCGGCAGTTCCGTGCTGTCGATGGCCTCAAACTTATAGTCGTAAGCGGAGCCCGCCTGCGCACCCTGTGCATGCACCTCTGAGGCGGCGAACAGCATTGGCAGTGCCGACAGCGCGGCAAACAGTTTCTTCATGTGGGCCATCCGCAAAAGGGTTTGATACATCAACGCGTTCGTGCTGACTGACACGACGCGCAGACACTTGCCAGATACGCGCGATCAGCCGTTTTGGATGAGAAATAAAGTCGCATCAGCCAACCCGCGCTTGGTGCTTGTCCAGAAACGCCGCGATCAAGGCTGCCACTTCGGCCGGCTTCTGATGGATGATCCAATGATCGGCGTCAGCGAATTCGTGCACGCTGAGATCGTCGCAGAGGTTTTCAAGACCCTGGCGCGCGACCGGCAGCAGCGCTGTGTCCTGCATGCCCCAGATGACCTGATGCGGCATCCGCACCCGCACCTTGGCTTTGTCGATGTCGGCCATCGGGTCGGTGGCCACCGTTTCGCCGGGGGCGGCGACGACCATCGGCGTGGCCTTGTACCATGACACCATCGCCTCCATCGCGCCGGGTTGGCCCCAGGCGGCGAGATAGCCCTTGCGCATGTCGTCGGTCATCCAGCGCCCGCCATCGAAGCCGCGTGCCAGCATCTGCAGCACGCGTTCGAAATTGTTCGCTGACAGGATGGAGGCTGCATCATCGCGGCGCAGGAAGCGGACGTACTGGCTCGCGGCGCGTTGCTGGGCGTCGTTGATCAGCGCGGCCTGGAAGGGAATGGGATGCACGCCGTTGCAAACCGTAAATGAGGCGATGCGCTGCGGTGCCATGAACGCCATCATGTAGGCGACCGACGCACCCCAGTCGTGCGCTACCAGATGGAACGGCTTGCCGATCGAAAAAATGGCCGCCAGATCGAGCATGTCCTTGGCGAGATTCTGCACCCGGTAATTGTCGACGCCTAAGGGCTTTGACGACGTCGCGTAGCCGCGCTGGTTGGGCGCGACCGCCAGATACTCGCCCGCGAACTTCGGCAGCATCTCAGACCATGCGCCCGCATATTCCGGAAAGCCGTGCAGGAACAGCACCAGCGGCTTGCCCTCGTGGCCCGCAACCAGCGTATCGAACTCAAGGTTATTGGCCGGGATGCGAACGGTGCGGATCATGGTTGGCTCCGGGTTGGTCGATACCCAAGCATGCACCCTAGCCGGCATGATTAAAAGGGTTTGCCGTGCTTGCCGGCGCGCGGAGCGAAACTGTCACGCGAAGCGAAACTGCGGCGCAGCCGCACGTAGCCGCATCTCGCGGCGTCGGCGCGACGCGCGGATGCTGGTGGGCATCTGAAGCGCAAGCAAAATAGGCCGCCCCGGCCGGAGCGCGACGGGATGCTCTGTCGCATCCGCGACTAGCGCGTGAGGCCAGAGAATGACCGTCAATCCCGGTCGCTGGCTTTCTTGGTCAGATATTTGCGCGGCACTTCGCCGGCGTCGACCAATGCCTTGACGCACTGCTTGCTCAGTTCGTTGCGGTGCGCTTCCATGCAGTAGCGCACTTCCAGGCTCTCAGGCGAATGCTGCTTGCAGTAGGTGAAATAATCGTCGGCGCAGTTGCTTACGACAGCTTCGTCATAGGCTGCGGCCGTACCAATCGCAGCTAACATGCCGAACGCCACCCCGATACCTGCGACACGCGCCCGACTTGTAAGTTCGCCGATGCGCCGAGGCCAGTCGAATGCAGTTGCCATGTGTATTTTCCCCTCGCCGGGTCTGAGCGCCCGACTGAGGCGACAAACTAAGCGAACGCCCAGCGATCGCTAGGGGAAACGGGACACAGCGTTATTTTTTTCGCGCTCAGGTTTTGACGGCGAACAACTCCGCCTGCGCGCCGGGCGCGAGATCGCGGACGTGCCACGGCAGGCCCTGCTTGCCGATCTCGTCCATGAAGGGTTTGGAGGGCAGCTGCTCGACGTTGTACACGCCTTCGCCCTTCCATGCGCCGCGGAACAGCATCATCGCACCGACCACGGGCGGCACGCCGGTGGTGTAGGATACGCCCTGCGCGCCGACTTCCTTGTAGCAGTCGGCATGTTCGCAGACGTTGTAGATGATGGCGCGCTTGGGTTTGCCGTCCTTGGTGCCAGAAAAGATGCAGCCGATCGAAGTGCGGCCGGTGTAATTCTCGCCGAGCGACGACGGGGCCGGCAGCAGCTCCTTCAGAAACTCGATCGGGATCACCGGCGTGCCCTTGTACATGACCGGATCGATGCGCGTCATGCCGATGTTCTGCAGCACGTCGAGGTGCTTGATGTAGTTGTCGGAGAAGGTCATCCAGAAGCGGATCTGGCGGAGACCGCGGATGTTGCGAACGAGGCTTTCCTCCTCCTCGTGATAGATCAGATAGCTCTTGCGCGGGCCGACTTCGGGGTAGTCGACCATGCAGGCGATCGACAGCGGGTCTAACTCGATCCACTCGCCGTTCTTCCAGTATTTGCCACGCTGGGTGACTTCGCGCAGGTTGATCTCGACGTTGAAGTTGGTGGCGAAGGCCTTGCCGTGGCTGCCGTCGTTGCAATCGACGATGTCGATGGTTTCGATCTGATCGAACAGGTGCTCCTGCGCGTAGGCGCAATAGATGTTGGATTGGCCGGGATCGAAGCCGCAGCCGAGGATCGCCATCAGCCCCTTGGCCTTGTAGCGGTCGTGATAGGGCCACTGCCACGAGTACGAGAATTTGGCTTCGTCGCGCGGTTCGTAGTTGGCGGTGTCCATGTAGTGCACGCCCGATTCGAGGCACGCGTCCATGATCGGTAAGTCCTGGTAGGGCAGCGCCATGTTGATGACGAGGTGCGGCTTGACTTTTTTCAGCAGCGCCGCGACCTCGGCGGTGTTATCGGCGTCGACCTGTGAAATCTCGATCGGAGACTTGCACTGCTGTTGCACCTTGGCGCAGCTTTCCAGCCGGCGCGAGGCGAGATGGATGTGCTTGAACACGTCGCGGTTCAAAGCGCACTTTTGCGCGGTGACCGATCCGGCCGCTCCGGCTCCGATGATGAGGACGCTGTCCATGGCAGGCTCCTGTAATGACTGTAACTCGCGCGACACTCGGCCGTGAGTGCCGGGATAGGAAGGGCAATTCAATTCATCGTCTGCTGCCGCCCCACCCTCCGCTGTCATCCTACCCCTTGTGGGTAGGACCCAGGGTGCCATCGGGCTGAAGCCTGAACTTGTAGCGCCCTGGGTCCCAGGGACAAGCCCTGGGATGATGACAACGGAGGAGCGGTGAGGTCGAGAATTGAATCACCCTGCGGGGATAGGGCACCGAGCCTGCATTTTCAACCCGTTTGGCTGCGATCGTACGACAGGTCCGCAAAGAGTTGAGGTGCTTGGCATCGTCCCCGAGATCGTGATAGGTCAATAATGCTGACCTATTTTGAAATGAGCTGATCATGTCGTTACCGATCTCCGGGGATGTGTTGTCAGCCCTCATCCTGTTCGCGTTCGTGGCGTCGGCGACGCCTGGGCCGAACAACATGATGCTGCTGGCGTCCGGTGTGAACTACGGGTTTCGCCGGTCGATCCCGCACATGGCCGGCGTTACCATCGGCTTTGCGGTCATGATCCTGCTGATCGGGTTGGGATTGGGCCGGGTGTTTGAGCGACTGCCGTGGCTGTACGGCGCGCTGAAGCTCGTATCAGCTGCTTATATGCTGTGGCTGGCATGGCAGATTGCCACCGCCGGCCCGATGACGCCGGATGCGCTGCCGCGCGATGCCCGGCCGATGACATTCTGGCAGGCTGCGGCGTTTCAATGGGTCAACCCGAAGGCGTGGACGATCTGTCTCGCGGCGGTCGCGGCGTATACGGTGCCTACAGCTTATTCGGCGTCGATGCTGCTGATCAGTCTGGTGTTCGCGCTGGTGACGGTGCCGTCGATTTCGGCGTGGACCATCTTCGGTGTTTCACTGCGTGGCTTATTGGCCGACCGCAAGCGCGTGCACATTTTCAACGTCGCCATGGCGCTGGCCCTGGTGGCTTCGCTATGGCCGGTGCTGGCCGAGTATTGGCGGTGAGGCGGCGCGTGAAATCCAGCGAAAGTGGCTGTGACCGCTTGGTGGCGCAATAGCGGTCGAGCGCATTGCGCCGAGCCGCAATGGTAGTGTTTCAATTGGTAAGACCGCGGCCGCCTCCGTCGCAATACGCCCGAATTGGGCTATTGCGCCCTACTCTGCGTGACGGTGCAAGTGGATTATGATATGTTGTTTGCATGAGCTAAACAGTACGCACGCCAGAACAGCGAATGACCGTGCCGGAGTTTCTCGACTGGGTCGAGACGCAGACGCACGGTCGCTACGAACTCATCGATGGCTACGTCTACGCCATGGCCCCGGAGCGCGTGCGGCACAATCGGGTCAAGGCACGGCTATTCAACGCGGTGGACTCGTCGATTAAACGTGCTGGGTTGCCGTGCGAGGCTTTTACCGCCGGCATGGCCATCAACATCGAGAACCACACGTGGCGTGAGCCGGATGTCAGCGTGCAATGCGGCGAGCGGCTGTCTCCGGACGCAACGTGGCTCGATAAACCGCTGATCGTCGTCGAGGTGTTGTCGCCATCCACCGGCCGTGTCGACACGCTGGCGAAGCTGGAAGAATACTTCCAGGTGCCGAGCATCCAGCACTACCTGATCGTCGATGCCGACAAAAAACTTGCCGTCCACCACGGGCGCGTTGCCACCGGCAAGATCGAGACCCGCGTCATCAAGGACGGCCTGATCACCTTCGACCCGCCCGGCATCGCCATCGATTTTACCGCGATACACTCCGACCACTAATCACACAAAAAGCGGGTAGTCCGGAGGGTGTATCCTCCGGTGGGAGCACGAAGGCAAGCCCTGGTTTCGCGCGCATGCGCGAAGGGGACGTGGGCTTCGCGCGCATGCGTGAACGCTACTCCATCCGCTCCGGCATATACTGATCCTTGGCCAGATCGCTGAAGCGGGTGAACTGGCCTTCGAACGCCAACTGTACCGCGCCCACCGGCCCGTGCCGCGACTTGCCGAGGATGACTTCGGCTTTGCCTGAGCATGCCTGCATCTTGATCATCCACTCCTGGAATTCGGCTGTGCCTTCGCTGGGCTTGGTGCGCTCGACATAATATTCCTCGCGATAGACGAACATCACGACGTCGGCGTCCTGCTCGATGGAGCCTGATTCGCGCAAATCCGACAGTTGCGGCCGCTTGTCTTCGCGCTGCTCGACCTGACGCGACAGCTGCGAGAGTGCGATGGTCGGCACCGCCAGTTCCTTGGCCAGCGCCTTGAGGCCGGTGGTGATCTCGGTGATTTCCTGCACGCGGTTGGCCTGGCTGGATTTGCCCGAGCCCGACAGCAACTGGAGATAATCGACGATCAGCAGATCGAGCCCTTTCTGCCGCTTGAGCTTGCGCGCGCGGGCGGCGAGTTGGGCGATGGTGATGCCGCCGGTCTGGTCGATGTAGAGCGGGATCTGCGCCATGCGTTGCGACACCTCCACCAGCGTCTTGAATTCTCGCTCGTCGATCAGGCCTCGGCGGATTTTCTCAGACTGCACGCTGGCCTGTTCCGATAGAATGCGCGTGGCCAATTGCTCGGCGCTCATTTCGAGCGAGAAGAAGGCGACCACGCCGCCATCGTGCTGCGGATCGTCCTTGTCCAGCTCCGGCCGCGCCTCGATGGAACGCAGCCGCGCGTCGGCGACGTTGAACGCGATATTGGTGACGAGGGCGGTCTTGCCCATCGACGGACGGCCGGCCAGCACAATGAGATCCGATTTCTGCAAGCCGCCCATCTTGCCGTCGAGGTCACGCAGGCCGCAGGAAATTCCGGAGAGACCGCCGTCTCGCTCGTAGGCGGCGTTGGCCATTTCGATGGCGGTGCGCAGCGCATCGTTGAAGCCCTGGAAGCCCTGACCGAACTTGCCGGTTTCGGCGAGCGAAAACAGCTTGCCCTCGGCCTCCTGGATTTGTGATTCGGGCGGTGCATCGACGGGGCTGTCGTAGGCGGTGTTGACCATGTCTTCGCCGATGGTAATCAACTGGCGGCGAATGGCGAGATCGTAGATCGTCTGCCCGTAATCCTTGGCGTTGATGATGGTGGTGGCGTTGGCGGACAAGCGGCCGAGATACATCGGCACCGTGAGCCCGTTATCGATCTGTTCGTGATGATCGAAGAATGTCTTCAGCGTGACGGGGGTGGCCTGCTTGCCGGCGCCGATCAGCTTGGCTGCAGTTTCATAAATTTCGGCGTGCACGGGGTCGAAGAAGTGCTCGACCTTGAGGAAGCCAGAGACGCGGTCGTGCGCCTCGTTGTTGACGAGGATGGCGCCGAGCAGCGCCTGCTCGGCCTCGATGTTGTGAGGAGGTTGACGATCCGCTCCGCTGCCGGACCAGCTTCGGGGAAGTCCCGCTTGCCTCGAGTGCCCGTTGAGCGCACCGCCATTTTGGTCGTGGGTTTGACCATTGCTCA
>JANXYD010000373.1 GCA_025350265.1 Hyphomicrobiaceae bacterium
CTCGATGCGCGGATCGGCCAACCGCGACCCGCTGCTGTTTCCAGCATATTTACGGGGTTCCGGCACGCTCTGGGAGCCCTTGCGAGTCCCTTTCTTACGCAGCGCCTGAGCCGCGCAAACGCGCACCGATCTCGATCTCACTAAGCCGTCATGGGTGCGGATGACGCCGCATTAAGGGGACCGTGTGCCGAGCGATGCCACGGTCGCCCACCCGAAAGGCTGTTGCGGCGACAATCCGCGCACTCCGGGTAAATTTAAACCAGATCCACGACGGGCAACCGTGCGTGGGTTTGGGTGCGTGGGGTGCAGTGGGGGGCGGTTCTGAGATTGCCTTAGCGGGTTTGCCCGCCGCGACCATCAATGCTTCACATCGCACCAGATCCGCACTACATCCAGCAGCATCAGCCGAGCGCCGCGCTTAGTCCGTCATTCCCGAGCGCTACGAGAGTTCCAAGTTGTCCACATCGAGCCAAGCATCAGCACCGGTCGTCGTCACGCTCGGGTGTCGCCTCAACGCCCACGAGAGCGACGTCATTGCCGCGCGCGCCGCAGCGGCGGGCCTCGGCGACTGCATCGTCGTCAACACCTGCGCCGTCACCAACGAAGCCGTCCGTCACGCCAAGCAGACCATCCGCCGGCTGAGCCGCGCCAACCCGAACGCGAAAATAATCGTCACCGGCTGCGCCGCCCAGACCGAACCAGCCGCGTTCGCCGCCATGGTCGAGGTCGATCACGTCATTGGCAACGCCGAAAAATTACGCTCGGAAACGTTTGCCGCGCTGGCTGTCGAAGGCAGCGCCCGCGTCGTTGTCGACGACATCTTGAGCGTACGTGAAACCGCCGGACATCTGGTGGCCGGCTTCGGCCAGCGGACGCGCGCCTACGTCCAGGTCCAGAACGGTTGCGACCATCGCTGCACGTTCTGCATCATCCCCTTCGCGCGCGGCCCCTCCCGCTCGGTTCCCGCTGGTGCCGTCATCGCGGCCGTGCAGGCAGCCGTCGACGCCGGTGCTCATGAGGTTGTATTGACCGGCGTCGACATCACCTCCTATGGCCCCGATCTGCCGGGAGCCATGACGTTGGGCAAGCTGGTGCGCCATGTCCTCCGCCGCGTGCCCGAACTGTCCCGTCTCCGTCTGTCATCCATCGACCAGACTGAAGTCGATCCCGACCTTCTGGCGGCCCTCGCCGAGGAACCGCGCTTGATGCCGCACCTGCATCTGTCGCTGCAAGCCGGCGACGACCTGATCCTCAAGCGCATGAAACGTCGGCACCTGCGCATGGATGCGGTGCGCTTTGCAGCCGAGGTCCGCGCACGCCGCCCCGACATCGTTTTCGGTGCCGATTTGATCGCCGGCTTTCCCACCGAAACCGAGGCGATGTTCGCCAATTCGCTGGCCCTCGTCGACGACTGCGGGCTTACGCATCTGCACGTCTTCCCTTATTCCCAACGCTTGGGCACGCCCGCCGCGCGCATGCCGCAAGTGCACGGGCTCGACATCAAGTCGCGCGCCGCCCGCCTGCGCGACAAGGGCCGCACCGCGCTTGCAACCCATCTCGCGGGCCAAGTCGGCGCCACCACCACTGTCCTCGTCGAGCGCGACGGCATCGGCCGCACGCCGGGCTTCGCGCCCGTGCGGCTCGATCGTCCCGCGCCCGGCCACCTCCAACAGGTGCGTGTGCTCGCGTCTGACGCAACCCATCTGCAAGGCGAGGTCTTGGCATGAGCCAGCAACCGGAGAAAAAGCGCGGCTTGTTCGGACGCCTGTTTGGTGGTGGCACGACCGACGATGCGGCGCAGCCGTTAGCGGCCCCGTCCGAACCTGAGCTGCCGCTAAAAGCCGTGTCCGAAGCTGCCGCGTCCCCGCTGCCGGACATGCCTGCTGAGCCACTGCCAGCGCTTGAAACCCTCGCGCCCGCGCCAGAGGCCGTCGAGGCATCACCCAAACAGGGCTGGTTCCAGCGCCTCAAAACCGGCCTCGCCAAAACCAGCGCCAAGCTTTCTGAAGGCATCACCAGCGTCTTCACCAAGCGCAAGCTCGACGACGACACCCTCGACGAACTCGAAGACCTCTTGATCCAGTCCGATCTCGGCTTGGAAACCACCGAGCGCATCACGTCGACGTTGCGCAAAACCCGCTACGACAAGACCATCGCGCCCGATGAAGTGCGTCAGGTCCTCGCCGACGAGGTCGAGCGTGTGCTGCAGCCGGTGGCTGTACCCCTGGTTATCAGTGGCCAGCATCGGCCCGAGGTGATCCTGTTCGTCGGTGTCAACGGCACCGGCAAGACCACGACAATTGGCAAACTCGCGGCCCGCTTCCGCTCCGAAGGCCGCTCAGTTCTGTTGGCTGCGGGCGACACCTTCCGCGCCGCCGCAATCGAGCAGTTGACGGTATGGGGCGAGCGCACCGGCACCCCCGTCATTTCGCGCGAAGTCGGCTCCGACGCGGCCGGCCTGGCATTCGATGCCATGGCCCAGGCGCGCCGCGACAACGTCGACGTACTGATGATCGATACCGCCGGGCGCTTGCAGAACAAAAAGGTTTTGATGGAAGAACTCGAAAAGGTGGTGCGCGTCCTCAAGAAATCAGATATCGCGGCCCCGCATCAGGTTTTACTCGTTCTCGACGCCACGACCGGCCAGAACGCCCTGTCGCAGGTGGAAGTCTTCCAGCAGGTGGCGGGCGTCACCGGTCTGGTCATGACCAAACTGGACGGCACGGCGCGCGGCGGAATTCTCGTCGCAATTTCGGCGAAGTTTAAGCTTCCTGTCGTAGCCTTGGGGGTAGGCGAACGAATCGAGGATTTGCAGCCGTTCGACGCCCACGAATTTGCGCGTGCAATTGCGCAGGTTTAGGGCGGCCGGTGGTTGTCCCTGAGATCGTCTTGTGCCGTGGCGGGTGTGGCTGAAGGACATGTGCGTTAGGCCTTGTGGGTGGGGAGCGACAACTTATGTTTGATCCGACACGCACGGTAAGTTATTCACTCATGCTGATCCGCCGCGCACCATACGACGGATCGGCCTACGGCGGCGGAGGGGCAAAACCGGCCCCTGCAGTCAATCTTTCGCTCGGGAACACCATCACCTATGACGACAGATAATCGTTCAGCCCACGGCTTAGCCGAACCGAAGCGCTGGTTTCCGTTCAACGCCGAGCAGACCCTCAACATCGCCAGCGAGATGGGCCCCATCTTCACGATGTTCGTGGTCAACTTCATCTGGGGCGTCGAGGCGGGCGTGATCTCGCTGATGGTTGCGACCGTGGTGGCGCTGACGCTGTCGTTGATCGTTCTGAAGCGGCCACCGATGATGCCATTCATCGCCGGTGCCGTATCGCTCGTCTTCGGCGGCCTTGCCTACTACACCGGCGATGCGAACTGGGTGCAGATCAAGGTCACTATCTTCAATGCACTGGTGGCGATCGTGCTGTTCGTCGGCTTGCTGCGCGGCAAATATTTCTTTGAATTCGTGTTTGGAAAAACCTTCCACTACACCGCCGATGGCTGGGCTACCCTCACCCGCAACGCCGCCTTCTTCTTCCTCATAACCGCAGTCGCCAATGAAGCCGTTCGCCAGGGCTTTGCCACCACCAACATTGCGTGCCCGCATTCTTGGCTTTGGCTGTTGCGTAAGCCGATGCTGTCCGGCCTCGACATCTGGATGATCTTCAAGCTGTTCATGGTGATGCCGCTGACAGGACTGTTTTTCATCTGGCAGGTGCGTGCCATGCGCGAACACCGGTTGCCCGCGCCGGTTCTTGCCCATGCGTCGTCCCGCGCTCCGCACTCAGACAGGCTGCCGTGAATGTCTCAGCCGACCGACAAGCCGGAAATTGATCTCGCAGCGCGGCCGCCCCTGGCATCGGCGCAAACGCCGCCCCCCCAAGCCGCCGTCCGCAAGGAACAGCCGGGGCTGAAGCTGTTGATCGATTTGTTCCCGTTGTTGGTATTTTTCACAGCCTTCCGGTTCCTTGGCATTGTGCAGGCGTCTGCGGTCTTGATCGCTGCCACACTCTTGGCGGTCGCCGCGTCGAAAGTGCTGCTCGGCAAAATCGATACCATGCTGATCGTCACGGCCTTGCTGGTTACCGTCTTCGGCGGGCTGACGTTGGCCTTTGGTGATCCGCGCTTCATCAAGATGAAGCCCACTGCCGTCAACCTGCTGTTCGCCGCCGCGTTGAGTTTTGGCTTGCTGCGCGACAAGCTGTTTTTAAAGGCAATGCTGGGCGAGGCCCTCCACCTCACCGAGCGCGGCTGGCGCTTGCTGACCATGCGCTGGATCGGCTTTTTCATTGCCCTCGCCGCACTCAACGAGATTGTCTGGCGGCACTTCAATACACCGGAAACAGAGTATATCTGGGTCAACTTCAAGGTGTTTGGCATCGTCGGCCTGACGATGCTGTATCTGGCGCTGCAGACGCCACTCATTCGCCGCTACGCCGAGCCCGCGCCAAACGTCTGACGCGACGATCAGGCATTCAGCCGCATGCCGAATATCTTACTCCTGCCGATTTGGAAAAACCCTTTTTTAACGGCTGCGGCAATTGTATGCCGTTTTTTGTTGGACGTCTGAGTACTTTCTCGTATGCTACGTTTTGTGAAGATAGTTTCCTCCAACGCGCATGCAATCCGCAGCGCGTCGAGCGCGTTTCACATGTTCTCGCCCAACGTTGACGCAACGACGGCCTGAATATCCCCCAACACTCATTGCAGAGAACTTATATGGCACGTGAGGACAAACTGGACCGGCTTACCCGGTCGCCACTGCACATGCTGCACCGCGCCAGCCAATGCGCCGGCGATGTTTTTCATGGCGAAATTGGCGGCGACGATCTCACCCCCCGCCAGTACGCGGTTTTGCTGACGGTGTCGCAGAACGAAGGCATCAGCCAGACGGGGCTGGTCGATCGCACCGGCGTCGATCGGTCGACCCTCGCCGATATCGTCCGCCGCATGCTCAAGAAGGGCTTGCTGCAACGCCGTCGCACCAAGGAAGATGCGCGCGCCTACGCCGTCAAGTTGACTGAGGAAGGCAAGCGCCAGTTGCGTCAGGCCGATCCCGTCTCTCGCCGCGTCGACGACCGCATTCTCGACAGCCTGCCGGCACGCCAGCGCGAACAATTCCTCGATGATCTGTCAGCGATCGTCTTGGCGCTTGCCAAAGCCGAGCGAGAAGCCGTCGCGCGTTGAGCGACCGGCGCTCGGCTTGAAGGCGTACCGCGTCCCAACTCCCCTGCCGCCACGGGAGCCGGCGACGTCTGGGGTGACGCTGCCAAAAGACACCTGCCTCAAAGAGGGCCGCGCCGCATGGGCGGCAGCGCCCTCGTAGCCGCGTGTCACCCGGCCCGGCTCTGGTCGCTCCGGCCTTTTTCCCATCCGATGAGCGCTCGTTTCCGCGTCAGCCCCCAGTGATAGCCACCGAGATTGCCATCCGCGCGCAGCACCCGATGGCAAGGCACCACGAAAGACAGTGGATTGCGCCCCACTGCCGCGCCGACCGCGCGCGACGCCGTCGGTTGGCCGATGTGCACCGCGATATGCTGATAGCTGACCGCGTGCCCCACCGGAATTTTCATCAACGTCTCCCACACCCGCAACTCAAAGTCCGAGCCGATCAACACCAGCCGCGTCGACGCTTGCCCCGCAGGCGCTGTCGGCCCGAAGATATCGCGCGCGAACCCGACGGTCGCAGCCGGATTTTCCGTAAACACCGCCTTCGGCCACCGCCGGCTCAGGTCGGCCAACGCATCCGCCCGCGACTGACCGAGGTCGTCGTTGGCGAACGCCAGCCCGCACAACCCGCGCGGCGTCGCCATCAACACCGCCTCGCCGAACGGCGACGCATGAAATCCAAACGCGATATCCAGCCCCTCGCCGCGCCGCTTGTATTCGCCCGGCGACATCGCTTCGTGCGTGACGAACAGATCGTGCAAGCGCCCGCCCCCGCTGAGGCCCGTTTCATGCGCCGTCTCGAGCACTGTCGCTGCATCCTCGAGCATGGCGCGCGCATGATCCAGCGCGATCGCTTGCACGAACGCTTTTGGCGACAGCCCGCACCAGCGCTTGAATAGCTTCTGGCAGTGCGACGCACTCAGTCCCAGCGCATCAGCCAACGCGTCGAGCGACGGATGATCAGCCCAATTCTCGGTCAAAAAACCAATCGCCGTCCGCACCAGGCGATAGTCGCCGCCGTCGCCGTCGACCGCCGTCGGCACCGTCCCACCGGACCTTATCGCCATATGATCGAGCATGACCAACCTCTCACAACGAATTGCGAATGCTTGCCCCCATCCTAATCCCCCGCCCCGCCCCACGCGACCCGAAAGCTGCCTGCATCAGAACACAACGATCGTCGGGAACCGGGGCTCACCCGTGATGCAATCCCAAAGAAAGATCGCAAGTCCGGCATCGCCGGTCAAAAGCGAATACCGTCCACGTCCGACGACAATCTGCGAACCGCGATATTGCACGATTGCCGTCATCGCGAATTGGCGTGCGCGATCGAGCCAAACGGGATCGCTGGTGCGCCGGTAAAGTTTGAGAAACGCATAACCGTTGCCGCCGGTACCGTGGCAAAGGTTTGAACCCTTGGTCAGTGGTCCTGCTGCCCAGGCGAAGCTACCGCCATCCAAAAGAAGTTTGTCGAATTCAGGGGTCGCGAAGGGCGCGTCCGCATACGATCCAAACACGATACGCAAGGTCAACTCGCCGCCCGAACCTTGATCCGTTGTCTTCGACCTGAGCGGCCAAAGCCACCGAAGTCGTTGCACCCTGCCGGAACTTATGTTTGCCTCGTGCCGCGCCCGCTTCACGCGACTTCACATCGGCCGACATTAAAAGGACTGCTGCTCATGACGCAACGACTGACGTTCTCACTCAGGTCGGCCGCATTGCTTGGCCTGTTCGCCTCGCAGCCGTTGTTGGCGCAAGACTTCACCACGCCCTCGCCATCCGGTGCCAAGGTCTACTTCATCGAACCCAAGGACGGTGCCGAATTTGCCGGCCCGGTCACGGTCAAGATGGGGCTCGTCGGCATGGGTATTGCGCCCGCCGGCATCGAGAAAAAGGATACCGGCCACCATCACGTCTTCGTCGACACGACCTTGGCCGATCCCAAGTCGTCGATCGTCGTGGACGACAAGCATCGCCACTTCGGCGGCGGCCAGACCGAAACCGTGCTCACCCTGCCGCCCGGCCAGCACACGCTGCAACTGGTGCTCGCCGATCACAATCACATTCCGCACGCCCCTCCCGTCGTCAGCGAGGTCATAACCATCACGGTCAAGTAATTGCGGGCCTCTGCCTGCGAACGGGGTGACGAATTCGCTACGCGAGCAGGGCTGCCGTCCTGTGCCCCGCTCGGGGGACGTGTCCCCCGACCCCCCTCTTTTTCGTATCCAAAAAATACGGGCGGTCGCGAGGGCGTCCCTCCCGTCGGGTGCAGGGCGGAAGCCCTGCCCGCGAAGCGATAAACTCATCCGAGATCTCTGCCCAGCCTCAGCCGATCAATCCGGAAATCGCCGAATACACCCCGAACAGCGCTGTCGCTCCCATCGCCACAGCCACCACCACATCATACCAGCCTCGCAGCCGGAATGGCTCCGGCAACCGTCGCGCCAGCAGATACAGGAAGCCCAGCACCAGCGGCAGCAACAGCGCATTCAGCACTTGCACGCCGACGCTCACAGCCACCAGATCGATATCGCTGCACACGATGGCTGCGCCCACGATCAACACCAGCGCATACGCACCGTAAAACCACTTGGCATCCGCCGGTCGCGTCTCCAGCGTATGCGGCACCCTCAGGATTTCGCCGATGGTCCGCGCCGCCGTCAGCGTCACCACGATCGTCGCAACGATGGCCGACCCCGAGATCGCCAGCGCGAAAATCACCTTCCCGGTCGCCACGCCCAGGAACGGCGTCAGCGCCCCCGCGATCTGCTCGACCGTATCGAGCGGCGCATTCCCGCCCGCCTTGCCGATCGTCGCAGCCGTTGCCACCAGCACCGCCGCCATGATCAATTGCGTCACCAGCGCGCCGATTGCCGTATCCCACCGCGCAGCCTTCAGATCCTCCGTCGTCAAGCCTTTTTCGACCACCGACGACTGCTGATAAAACACCATCCACGGCATGATCACCGCGCCGATATTGGCCGATACCAGATACAGATATTTCGCATTGGTGATCGGAATATCGAACATGCCCTTGACCATCTCCGCGGCCGCTGGCTGGCTCTTCCACGCCACGTAGACGAACAGCAGTTCGAATGCGCCGACGACGATCGCAATGCGCTCGACCGACAGATACGACCCCGTGACAGCCATGACGATCAGCATGCAAACCGCCATCGACATCGTCACCAGTTTCGGCACGCCGAACAGCGCGCCCACGCCCGCCAGCCCGCTCAATTCGCTGAGGATCGCGCCGAGGCACGCCAGGATCAGCGTCGCGACCGACACCCACGCCCATATCAGTCCGAAATGTTCCGAGATCAGTTCCGCGTGTCCCTTGCCGGTGACCACGCCCAACCGCACCGTCAGTTCCTGCACGATGTAGAGGATGGGCACCAACAGCAACTGCATCAGCAGCAGCCGATAGCCCCACTGCGCTCCGCTCTGCGCCGCAGTGATGACGCTGCCCGCGTCCGTGTCGGCAAGCATCACCACGATGCCCGGCCCCGCCACCGCCATCAGCCGCCCCCAGTTGGTCTTGATCGGCGGCTTACCCACAATATCAGTCATCGAATGATCTCAATTCGCGTCATTGCGCATGCCCACGCTTAACAAACGCACACCGCTTAAACCACTGATATCTTTTACATTTAGAATAGTTACAAAAACCGCTTTTTCCCACCAGTGTCGGCACGCCGCGCGGATAGGGCGCAAGAGCGGAGCGTCTTGCGTCGACGCACCACCCGCCGCTGTCATCCTTAGGCCTTGTGCCTCGGATGACAGGTTGAGAGTGCAGCAGCAGCAGCCAACCCCAACGCAAAAA
>JANXYD010000381.1 GCA_025350265.1 Hyphomicrobiaceae bacterium
CGACTGTTGAGGGTGCGTAAGGCGCAATACGGCTGCGCCTATTGCGCCCTACGCGCAGGAACTAGGGTGCAGCGTGTGCCGGCGTATCAGAATGCGTGGCGCCATCGCCGCGCCTATCGATCGCCAGCGCGCGCCGATGGCGGGGTCCTAAGCATAGCCGCCCAGGATCACAGCTCTGGAATGGTTACATCGAGGATGACTTGCCTCAAAGTAAGCCAGACACCCACATGTTGATCGCGGCGACGCATCCAGCGATACTCCGGCGTCAGTAGGAGATCGACCGATGAAAATGGCTGCTGCCGTTATGTTTGAGCAGGGGTTGCCGCGACCCTTCGCGGTGTCGCGCCCGTTGCAAATCGAAACCGTCGATCTCGAAGGGCCCGGCGACGGCGAGGTGCTGGTCGAAATCGTCGGGGCCGGATTATGCCATTCCGATCTCTCGGCCATCGAGGGTAAACGCCCCCGCGCAGTTCCGACCGTGGTTGGGCATGAAGCCTCTGGCATTGTCCGCGACGTCGGCGCTGGCGTTACGCGGGTGGCGGTCGACGATCCAGTCGTGATGCTGTTCGTCGCCAGTTGCGGCGGCTGTGATCTCTGCACGTCTGGCCGGCCCAATCTCTGCCAGGCATCATGGTCGGCACGGGCGGCCGGCACGTTGCAGAGCGGCGCGCGCCGCTTGAGTTTGCGCGGCCAGCCGTTGCACCACTACAGCGGCATTTCATGTTTTGCCGAGTTCGCGGTCGTTTCCGAGCGCTCATTGATGACGTTGCCGAAGGCGTTGCCATTGCTGGACGCGGCAATTCTCGGTTGCGCGGTGATCACGGGTGTCGGCGCGGTGTTCAATACCGCCGGCGATGTGCGGAGAAAATCAGTGGCGATCATCGGGCTGGGCGGGGTCGGGCTTTCGGCGCTGCTTGGCGCTGTGCAAGGCGGCGCGACGACTATCATCGCGATTGATCTAACACCGGCCAAACTCGAACTCGCGGCGGCACTCGGCGCGACGCACACGTTTTTGGGCAACGATCCGGACTGCGCCGCTGGGGTGCGCGAGCTAACCAAGGGCGGCGTCGATGTCAGCTTCGAAATGGCGGGCTCGGTGCCTGCCATGAACCTGGCCTATGCCATTGGCCGGCGCGGCAGTACCACCGTCTGCGCTGGTTTGCCGGCGCAATCAGCCACCTTCGCGATGCCGTCGGCGGCACTTGTCGCCGACGAACGCGTCATCAAGGGCAGCTACATGGGCTCGGCCGTGCCGTCGCGCGATATCCCCAAGCTCGTTAGCCTCGTACTCGAAGGCGCGCTCCCCATCCACAAGCTAAGGTCTGGCGTGATCGGGTTCGACGGGCTGAACGCGGGCTTTGACAGGTTGGCAGATGGCGACGGCGTGCGGCAGGTGTTGCAATGCAGGCCCTGAACGCATCCCCGTGCCTTATTCCGCCGCTTGTGGCAGCGGTGCCGGCTCGAATGCCGTCGGACGTTCCGCACCGATGCCTACATCGCGCGGCGCCACTTTCGCGCGCGCATGCGCTTCCCTGATCGTGCGGCGGAGATCGTTGAAATACGGAATGTGCTCGACTTCGATGCCGTGTCGCGCCGATTGTTTGAATGTGCGGGCAACCCAGGCTTTCCGCTCGGCGATCTCGGCGCGCATGGCCTGCTGCGACGGTAACGCCGCCCGGCCCAACTCAATCTCTCGGATCCAGCGGATCTGCCCCTCGACAAGCCAGTTGAGCGCGGAGTCAGAATTGAAGAAGCCAAGGAAATACAAGCCGCGCCAGTCCGGCGGCACGATGCGCATATAGAGGTCGAGGCTGTTGTCCTTGATCGCTGCGATTTTCGGCTTCACAAACGGCAGATCGAGTTGATATCCGGTCGCCGCGATCAACGTATCGAAGTCTTCGCTTGTCCCGTCGGTGAAGGTCAACGTCGTGCCGTCGACCCCAGTAATGCCTTGCTTGACAATAACGCGGCGATATTTGATGTGGTTGACGATGTTGGCGTTCGAGGTGGCGTGCACTTTTTTGATCGACGGCGCAAAACCCAAATCGGCCATGCGTCCATGCACGATCCAGGTAAAGAATTTTACGGCGCGGGTTCGAACCGCAGCCGGCACCCACGGCTTGTAGAAGGGCTTGACGATCTCCCAGAAAGGCCGGCCGAAGATCAACTTCGGGATGATCAGCGGCGTCGAGCGCCCGACCAGCACCAGCCGGTCGGCGGTCGTACACAGGTCGCTGGCGATATCGCACGAACTGTTGCCGACGCCGACGACGCAAATGCGCTGCCCGCCGAAATCAGCCGGGTCCTTGTAATGGTGGCTGTGCAGATATCGCCCCTTGAAGCCGTCGCGCAGCATGGGTACGTCGTCGGGTGTGCTGAGATGGCCGGAGGCTATGATCGCGCAATCGAAGTCGTCGGTTGCGCCGCCTTCGATCTCGATCGTCCAACGCGGCGTGTCGGCTGAATAGCCAGGTGCTGGCCGGACGTCGACCACCTGCGTCTTGAAGCGAATGCGCCTGACGATGTCGAACCGTTCGGCGTAGGCCTTGAGATAGGTCGCCATGTCGCGATGATCGGGAAACGGCTGCACGGCCGGATCGAACGCGAAGTCCTTGAACGCCGTCAGATCGCGCGCGGTGTTGATGTGCAGCGTCTTGTAAGCCGAGGAAAGCTGGTTGTCGTTGTTGTAGACCCACATGCCGCCGACATGCGAGCCGATCTCGTACAGCACCACCTCGTAGCCCGCTTCAAGCATATGCTTGGCGGCGCAGATGCCGGCCGCGCCCGCCCCGATGATGCCGACCGTCTTGCGCATGCGTCCGTGCCTTCGGTGTCCGCGTTTGGCAGCAGTTTCACCTGCCCACGCCATGCAGCGCAAGTGCCTCTGCGCCGGCTCCGCGTCGCCGTTCGATTGCAATCGTTCAGTCGCGTGCGGCGTAACCATACTTCTTGATGACCAAGGCAGCCTCTGGGCCTTTCAGGAAAGCGAGCAATGCGTGCGCGGCATCGTTGGCGGCACCCGCCTTCAGCAGCACCGCGTCCTGGCTGATCGGGGCATGAAGGTTGGCCGGCACGAGCCAGTATGTGCCTTTGCCGGAAGAGATCACGTCCGACAGGGCAACAAAACCCAGTTCAGCATTGCCGCTGGCCACGAACTGAAAAGTCTGCGCGATCGAACTGCCGCGCACCAGTTTGGGTGTCAGCCGCTCCAAAAGTCCAAGGGCTCGCAGTGTCTCGACGGCGGCCGCGCCATAGGGCGCAAGGTCGGGATTGGCGATCGCGATCTTGGCGAAAGCACCCGTCGCCAATGTCGCGACGTCGGGCGGGTGGCCCGTGTCAAGGCTATAGAGGGCGAGTTGGCCGGTCGCATACGTGAATGCCGTGCCGTCCACAGCCAACCCGGCGGAGATTGCCTTGAGCGGCGTCGCGCGATCGGCGGCAATCAGTACGTCGAACGGCGCGCCCTGACTGATCTGGGTGTAGAATTGCCCGGTCGCACCGAAGCTGGCGACCAGCGTATGCCCGGTGACCTTCTCGAACAGCACGGCGATTTCGCGGGCTGGCGCGGTAAAATTGGCAGCGACGGCGGCCTTGACCTCCGCTGCATGGAGTGAGCCGGAAGCGGTGGTGCAAATTGCAACAACAATAAGTTGAATTCGTATGCGGCGCACGTACGCGAAACGACGCTTATAACTCAACTGGTTCAAAAGGTGACTCCAGCGGATAGGGGGAAGGCGCCCACCGCCGTAACGGTGGGCGCTGTATTTTACGCGAAGATCTTGACGGCGCTTTCAAGCGTCTTCATCACACCCCACGCCAGCGGGATGCCAACCGCGAGCCAGGCCAGCAGCACGCCCACGCTCACGCCGCCAAAGCCGATGCCATGCGACCCTGGAGCGGCAGCCGCGACCCCGCCCGACGACTGCACCTTGAGCGTCTCTTCCTCGCTCATCAGCCACTTCGGCTTGACCGGCCGCACCAGCGCATTGCAGAGGAAGCCGAGCACTAAGAAGCCCGCCAACACATACATCGTCACATCATAGAGCTTGTCGGCAGGCACGCCCGCGGACTTGTTGAATTCGCGGATGTAGTTGACCACGACCGGGCCGACGATGCCCGCCGTCGACCACGCCGTCAGCAAACGACCATGGATCGCGCCGACGAACTGCGTGCCGAAGATGTCGGCCAAATATGCCGGCACCGTCGCAAAGCCCCCACCGTACATCGACAAAATGATGCAGAAGGCGGCCACGAACAGCGTCTTGGAGCCCAAGTGCGCGAAGGTCGGCGCGGATGCATAAAGTGCGATACCGAGCGCAAAGAAGATGAAGTACGTAGCCTTGCGGCCCAGCACGTCCGATAGCGATGCCCAGAAGAACCGGCCGGCGATGTTGAACAGCGAGAGAAGCCCGGCGAAGCCAGCCGCGATCGCTGCGATGGCGACGCGCTGGTCGGCGCTGAGCGCGCCGAAGTTGAGCTCCGGATGTCCGATCAGCTTGCCGCCGAAGATTTCCTG
>JANXYD010000395.1 GCA_025350265.1 Hyphomicrobiaceae bacterium
CGGAGGGACGCGTCCCTCCGGACCACCCGCTCTGTATAGTCTTGGCCCCAAGCCGGGTCCAACAATTCGCTGGCTGGTATTCCCCCAAATAATAGAGGGAGTTCGACGGATACATCCCTCAAGTGTGTCCTGGCGGCAGCCTGCTTGCGAAGCAAAACCGCCGCCAGAAACATCAGGCATCAGCCGCGGGCTTTGGTGCCTTCGGCTGCTTGGGCTGCTTGGCGGGCTTGGCCGCGGGTTCGGCGGTCGCCGCATCCGGATCGACGAAGCGCGGGAACACGCCAACCGGCGTCGGCAATGTCAGCCCCGGAGCCAGCCGATGTGCCGCGCCCAGCGACCGGAACGAACGCGCGTCCGGCTCCTGCGCCAGCAGATCAAGCAGCTTGGCGCAAGACTCCGGCATCGCCGGCTGCGCGAGAACAGCCAGTTGCCTGACAACCTCGGCGGTCACGTACAGGATCGTGCCCTTGCGCTCCAAGCTATGCGCCTTGTCGAACGGCTTCTCCGACGCGAAGTAACGGTCGGCGTCGCCGATGGCCGACCACACCACGTCGAGCCAGCCCTTGATGGCCTGGCTGTCCATCGCCGCGCGCGCCTTGGCATAAAGCGCGTCCGCCACAGCCAGCATGGCCGTATCTGCCTCGGTAAATGCGCCGGGCTCGGGCACCACGCCAGCGAAATTCTTGGCGATCATCGACAGCGAGCGCTGTGCCAGATTGCCCAACCCATTCGCCAGGTCCGAGTTCATGCGGGCGACGATGGCCTCGTGACTATAGCTGCCGTCGTTGCCAAAGTTGGCCTCGCGCAGGAAGAAATAACGCACGGCGTCGCGGCCATAGGCGCGCACCAGATCGAACGGGTCGACGACGTTGCCGACTGATTTCGACATTTTCTCGCCCCGGTTGAACAAGAACCCGTGCGCGAACACGCGTTCGGGCAGCGGCAAGCCGGCGCTCATCAGAAACGCCGGCCAGTAGACGGCGTGAAACCGCAGAATATCCTTGCCGATGATATGCACCTGCGCGGGCCAGTACTTTTTGCGGGGATTGTCGCCCTTGTTGAGCACGCCAGTTGCCGTCACGTAGTTGGTCAGGGCGTCCGTCCACACGTACATCACGTGGGCAGGGTTGGACGGCACCGGCACCCCCCAATCAAGCGTCGCGCGGCTGATCGACAGATCCTGCAATCCGCCCGCAACAAAGCTCACCACTTCGTTGCGGCGCTCCGGCGGCAGGATGAAGTCGGGGTGGGCTGCGTAGTGGGCGAGCAACTGGTCCTGATATTTCGAGAGGCGGAAGAAATAGGTCTCCTCCTCGGTCCACTCCACCGGCGATCCCAGCGGTTCACGGCGAATACCATCGTCGCCGAGGGTGGTCTCATCCTCGCCGAAGTAGGCTTCCTGGCGCACCGAATACCAGCCGCCGTATTTGTTCAGATAGATATCGCCGGATGCTTCCATCCGCCGCCACAGCTCCTGACAGGCTTCGTAGTGGCGCGGCTCGGTGGTGCGGATGAAATCGTCGTGGGCGGTGCCGAGTGCTACCATCAAATCGCGAAACTGGGCGGAGTTCTTGTCGGCGAGTTCGATCGGCGTGATGCCCTCTTTGATCGCCGTCTGCTTCATTTTCAGGCCGTGCTCGTCGGTGCCGGTGAGGTGGAACACATCCTTGCCGTCGAGGCGCTCGAAGCGCGCAATGGCGTCGGTCGCGATGGCCGTGTAGCCGTGCCCGATGTGGGGCACGCCGTTGGGATAGAATATCGGCGTGGTGATATAGAACTTAGGCCCGCTCATGGCGTGGGCTCCGTGCAAAGGGGACGACAAGCGACCGGTGGACGGTCGCGGGAAAGGTGATCGCGGCTTGGGGCGGCGGGGGAACGTGATGATCCGAGTCGGTCTAGATCATTCGGCGGATGGCATCAATCCACACGGCCTACGCTCTCGCCGTCACCGCATTCGCGGCGCGGTCTGGCTTGGAGCAAACAGGGCAGGCACCATCGTCATATGCAGCTTATAGCACGGCGCATCAACGTGAGCCAGTGCGTCAACCACCGAACACCGCTTGGTACATGATCCGCCCCGGCCAGAAGGTGAAAAACCCCGTCACCACCAGCGCCAGCACGAACAGCGACGTCATCGACTGGCGATGTGGAGCTTGGTGCACGGCTTCACCTGCCTGCTGATCGATGGGCGGTTGCAACCGCTGTTGGCGATGACGGAGGGCAAACCCGATGCCCTGACGCTGCTCAAATCCATCATGAATTCACCTGCCGGCCAGTGACGCACGCTTGCGGTGCGATCCGCTCGAAATCCGCTCGGTCACAGTGTTGCCGTGGTTGCGCTTATGGGTGGACTGGTTACACCGTGTTATCAGGTGAGATGGCACAATCAGGACGGGCACGGGCATGACGCTGGGTGGGCGGCGGTTTCTGCTGGCGATGGCCATCGTGGGCGCGAGCGTATGTCTCGCGCTCGGCGTCAGCCTGCCGATCATCAAGCTGACGAAGTTCCTGTTCTTCACCACCGAGCACTCGCTGATCTCGACGGTCTCGGCGCTGCTGGGTAGCGGGCAACTGTTTCTCGGGCTGACGGTGCTGGTGTTCTCGATCGTGCTGCCGGTGCTGAAATTGCTCTATCTGCTCCTGCTGTCGACGCTGCCCCGGCTCGAGTTGACGCGCGCCGCCCGGCAACTGCGCGCGCTCGAATGGCTGGGCAAATGGTCGATGCATGACGTGCTCGTGCTGTCGCTGACGATCTTTTTCATCAAAAGCCAAGGCGTTTACGACGCCAGCAGCTTGAACGGGGTCTACTTCTTCACCGCCGCCATCATATTCATGATCCTGGCCTACGCCTGGATCAACGATGACGCGACCGGCAACGGTGCCAAGGAGGCCATCGCTCAAACCGCACCCGAGCCTCCGCGCTCTGCCCCTTTTCGCAATTTCGTGCTCAGTTTCCTGATCATCGTCGCGACGGTCTGCTTCGCGCTCGGCATCTTCATGCCGGCGATCAAATTCACCACCGTGTTCGTCTGGAAGAACGAGCACTCCATCCTCAGCATCATCTACGCGCTCTATACGAACGAAGAGTTCTTCCTGTGCATCGTCATCATGATGTTCTCGGTGGTATTCCCGTTCCTCAAGCTGCTCTATCTGCTGACGCTGGTGACCTCGCCGGACATGCCGCAGGAATTCCGCGTTCGCTCAATCGCCGCCATGGAATGGCTGGGCCGCTATTCCATGACCGATGTCATGGTGCTGGCGCTGATCATTTTCTACGTCAATTCGTCCGGCTATTCGGAGGCGCGCGTCGAGCCGGGCATCTACCTGTTCGCCGCCAGTGCGTTGATCACCATGTTCGCCTACGGCTGGGCGCATTCGATCGGCCCCAGTCCCCGTCACGCCGCCGCAACCAAGCTCCCGGCTGAGATCGTCGAGGTGCCGGCGACGCGGGCGCACCTCGTTGCGCGTCGGACCGCTGCGTCCAACTGAGGCAATTGGTCCGGCTGTTCCTGCTGTTCGACGGAGTTGCCAGATAGCATCGTTGGCGTCATGAGCGACATGGTGGTGGCTTGCTGACGCCTTACTCGCGTGGCAGAAGCGCGCCTTGCTCGTCGCCGACCCGGCCGATTCGGGAAATGAACTAGGGAGTGTTTGTATGCCGTCAGCCCTGGCCTCGCCCCGGAGCACCATGGCCTGGAGCTCGCTCCTGGGCGCGGCTGTGCTCGGTTTGGTAGCCTTCGGCGCGGCGACTTCGAGCGCTTCGGCTGCCCCCCCTCCACGTGGCGGCGGTTGCCAAAACCCGGGCCAGTCGCTCGGCGTCTCGCGGGTCCTCGAAGTCGATACGGCGGCGGGCCCGCATTTCGGCCATCAACAATACAAGGACATCGATTTGCTGGCCCCCGGCGAAATCGTCCTGACGTTCGACGACGGTCCCTTGCGTCCACACACGCAGCCCATCTTGGAGGCCCTCGACGCGCAATGCACGAAGGCGACGTTTTTCATGGTCGGCTCGCAAGCGCTCGCCGATCCCGATATGGTCAGGCGGGTCATCGCGCGCGGCCACACGGTCGGCACCCACACCTGGAGCCATGCCAACCTCCGCAAGTCCACGCCGCTGAAATCACGGCAGGAAATAGAACTTGGCTTCAGCGCCGTGACAGCGGCGGCAGGCACACCGATCGCGCCGTTCTTCCGCTTTCCATATCTCGCCGACACCAAGTCGATGCTGGGTTACACGCAGACGCGCGGCATGGGCGTGTTCTCGATCGAGGTCGATTCGCAGGACTGGAAGACCAAGAATGCCGCAGCCGTGCATCGCGACGTGCTGTCTCAACTGGCCGAAACCGGCAAGGGCATCATCCTGTTTCACGATATTCAGCCAGCGACCGCTCAAGCGCTGCCGGGGCTGCTCGAGGCGTTGCGCGCCAAAGGCTACAAGGTTGTCCACCTGAAGCCGAAGACTATGGCCACGACCCTGCCCGAGTTCGATGCGCTGGCGCGCGACACCAAGAGCCGCAATCAGGCGCTGGCCTCGGCCCAGCCGCTGTCGAAGCGCACGATGACCTGGGGCTCCGCCGCCCCAACCGTGATGGCACGCGCGCCTGCGGCGGGAGCTAACGGTGTGGTTGGTGCGCCAGCCGGCTCTGCATTCGCGCAGCCGTCCCGCACGTCCGATGCCTATCATCCGCCGGGGGCTGGCGGATCGGTGCCACCAGCGCCGGCCCAGTCGCCTGTTGGCGATCCATCGTTGCAACCTTATCCGCGTGTCGCGCGGCAAAAACCGCCTGCAACTGCTGATTGGCGTGACACCATTTTCAGCCGTTAACGTGAGCGGAGAATTTAGTATTGTATGCGCCGCCCGACTCGGTCATGTTGCGCATATGATGCTGAAAACCGGACTTATTTGGCTGAATGTTCGGACGTGCACGGTGCGTGCCGTCGCAGCCGTCGTCGCCTTGTTGGGTGCCGTCTCGATTGCCGGTGCGGCCGACTGCGGCGACATCGGCTCAAATCCATCCAAACTTGGCGTATCCCGCATCGTCGAAATCGATACGTCGACGGGCGCGGTCATCGGCAAATTCACCACCCTCCCGCACGAGGCGAATTTCCTGGCCCCCGACGAGGTGGTGCTGACGTTTGACGACGGGCCGATGCCATGGATCACCCGGTCGATCCTGGCCACCCTGGAGCAGCATTGCACACGCGCCACCTTTTTCTCCGTCGGCAAGATGGCTTTAGCCTATCCGACCGTGCTGCGGGAGGTGCTGGACCACGGGCACACCGTCGGCACCCATACATGGTCGCATCCGTTGAATTTGAAACGGTTGTCCACGGATGGTGCGCGCGACGAGATCGAGCGCGGATTTGCTGCCGTCGCCACCGCCGCCGGCCGGCCCATCGCGCCGTTTTTCAGGTTTCCCGGCTTGAGCGACAGCCCGTCGATGGTCGCCTATCTCGCCGAGCGGCATGTGGCGTCGTTTACGGTAGATGTCGTCTCCAACGACAGCTACATCGCCGATCCCAATCGCCTGGCGCGTGAGACGCTGGCGAAGGTGGACGCCAACCACGGCGGCATCATCCTGTTCCACGACATCAAGGCGGCCACCGCCAAGGCGCTGCCGGTCATCCTCGATGCGCTCGCGCAACGCGGCTACAGCATCGTTCACATGGTGCCCAAGGATACGGCACACCCCCGGCCCGACATGATGGCTGCCTATGCCGCCCAGGTGGACCGGTTGTTGGCGCAGAAAGCCGAAGGCCAGCGCGCTCAGTTGCCGTTCTTCGGTTCGACTGGCCCGATCCCGGTCGCGCGCCTGCCCTCCAGAGCACAATCGATCGTCACGCAATCGCTTCCCGCCACGGCCGCGTCCGTGGCCCCGGTCCGAAAGGTCGGCCAGGACACGGGTGCCAAAAAAGCGAACGACCACGAATCGGTAGAGATCAGCGACGACGCCGGCGGCTGGTCCACCAGCCTACACCGCAATCCGTCCCGCTGATCGCAGGCCTCTCGAGTGCACCCTCCGTTGTCATTCTAGGCCTTGTGCCTAGGACCCAGGTTGCCCCTACTCCGCCCCGACATCGGCTGGATCAACTTTTCTCACCTGGACGGATAAGCCGACACCTTCCCCGGCAACTCCGCTTCGGACCTAACTTCAATCGAAAAACCCATCCATCGGCTTGTCGCCGTTGATGGTGCAGCGGCGCATCTTGCGGCGATCGTGCGCCACGTCAAAGCCGGTGGCGCGGTGCATGGTCGAGCGGTTGTCCCACACCATGCACTCGCCGGTTGTCCAGTCGTGCGCGTAAACCAGATGCGCCGGCGTCGCCGCCACGTTCAGCTCCTCGATCAACTGCCGGCCTTCGTCGTAGGGCATGCCCTCGATATACTCGGCGTGATCCCCCAGGAAGATGCCGAGCCGCTGGGTATCTGGATGCAAGCGCACGATCGGTTGCGCCACCGGCGGCACCTTGGCTTTCTGCTCGGCCGTCATCGGATCGTGACCGTGTCGCCGGGTGCGGGAAAAGTCGAGGTTGTGCACGGCCTTTTTGCCGCGAATGCGCGCTTTCCATTCCGGCGATAAATTGTCGTACGCGGCATGCATGTCGCAAAATTGCGTCTGGCCGCCGACGTTCGGGCAAATCTCCGAGTACATCATGGTGGCGAGGCCGCTGCGTTCGCGCCAGGACCCGTCCGTGTGCCAGTACAAAGTGCCTTTGTCGGGATGCTTGCCGTTGGGCTTGCCGTCGGCATCGAGGTTGGACAGCAGATAGATCTCGGGATGGCCGTAGCCGTGATATTGGCTCATCGGGTGGATCTGCACCTCGCCGAAGCGGCGGGCGAATGCCACCTGCGTCGCCGGCGGCAGGTCGACGTTGCGGAACAGGATAACTTCATAGTCGAGAAACGCTTCGTAAACGCTGGCGAAAGCCAACTCGTCGATGGCCTGCTCAAGCGTGATGCCGGTAATCTCGCAGCCAAAGGCTGGATGCAAGGGCTTGATCTTGAACGGCCAATGCGCGCGTGGCTGTCGCGTCGAGGCAGGGGCTGCTGAGGTCATGGTGTGTGCGCCTCCAGGATGGCTGCTGCTGGTCCGAATTGCGTGCATCGGACATCGGCTCGGGCCATAGTTGCGTTTTGAGCAACGCTCCACAAGGGGCGGCGATCGGGCCGCACGCAGCGCGGTGCATCCCCGACGCAACGATCTTGGCCCCTTGACGTTTGCGCCAACACGGCCTTATCGAGCGTGTGATCGTTTGACCACGTCCGACCGGGGCATACAGGCATGGCTGATACCGCACACACACCCGAAGCGCGCGAGGCCATGCCACGCGAGGCCATGGAATTCGACGTCGTGATCGTCGGTGCCGGCCCCGCCGGTCTCGCCACCGCCATCCGCCTGAAGCAGAACGCGGCAGCGCGCGGCCAGGAAATCTCCGTCGTGCTGCTGGAAAAGGGCTCCGAAGTCGGCGCGCATATTCTGTCCGGCGCGGTCATCGATCCCATCGGCCTCGATATGCTGATGCCAGACTGGAAGGCCAAGGGCGCGCCACTGCAAACCCAAGTGACGGACGATCGCTTCTATTACCTCGGGCCGGCCGGTCGCTTGCGCCTGCCTAACGTCCTGTTTCCTCCGCTGCTCAACAATCATGGCAACTACATCGGCAGCCTCGGCGCGCTGTGCAAATGGCTGGGCGAGCAGGCGGCGGAACTGGGCGTCGAGATCTATCCGGGCTTTGCCGCCGCCGAAGTGCTGTACGACGAGCACGGCGCGGTCGTCGGCGTGGCCACCGGCGACATGGGCATCGGTAAAGACGGCAAGCCGAACGACAGCTTTACGCGCGGCATGGAATTGCGCGGCAAATACACCATCATCGGCGAGGGCGTGCGCGGGTCACTCGCCAAGCAACTGATCAAGAAATTCAACCTCGACGCCGCCAGCGAACCGCAAAAATTCGGCCTCGGCTTGAAGGAATTGTGGGAAGTCAAACCCGAGAACCACAAGCCGGGCATGGTGCAGCATGCGCTTGGCTGGCCGCTCGACAACCGCACCGGCGGCGGCGCATTCATCTATCACTACGGCGACAACCTCGTGTCCGTCGGCTATGTCGTGCACCTGAATTACGAAAACCCATATTTGTCGCCCTACGAGGAGTTCCAGCGCTTCAAGACCAACCCGTTGATCCGGCCGACGCTGGAAGGCGGCAAGCGCATCGCTTATGGAGCGCGCGCGATTACCGAGGGCGGCTGGCAGTCGATCCCGAAACTCGTATTCCCCGGCGGCGCGCTCGTCGGCTGCTCGGCCGGCTTCGTCAATGTGCCGCGCATCAAAGGCAGCCACAATGCGATCTTCTCAGGCATTCACGCAGCCGACGCGCTATCGGATGCACTGGGTGCCGCGCGCGCGCACGATCGCCTCGACGCCTACGAAACAGCCGTCCGGACCGGCCCCATCGCCAAGGACTTGCGCCGCGTCCGCAATGCCAAGCCGCTGCTGAGCCGCTTCGGCACCGCGTTGGGCACGGTGCTGTCCGGCGCGGACATGTGGCTCAACACGATCATCCCCGGCATCGGCCTGGGCTTCACGCTCAGGCACCGCAAGGCTGATTACGCCGCAACCAAGCCTGCCGCTCAATTCAAGCCCATCGCCTATCCCAAGCCCGATGGCGTGCTGACGTTCGACCGGCTCACCAACGTCGCGTTCTCAGCCACCAACCACGAGGAAGATCAGCCGGCCCATCTCAAGGTTCTGGACATGGGGCTGGAGGTGCGCAGCGAACTCGGGGTCTTCGCGGGTCCCTCCAACCGTTATTGCCCGGCGGGTGTCTATGAATGGGTGGACGACGGTGCGGGCAAGCAGCGTTTGCAGATCAACGCGCAGAATTGCGTCCACTGCAAAACCTGCGACATCAAGGATCCCAACCAGAACATTCAGTGGACGGTGCCCGAAGGCGGCGGCGGCCCTAATTATCCCGGCATGTAAACAAACGACGCCACCGTCAGGCGACGGGATCAGCGGCGCAACTGAGTCGTGCCGCGGCTTTCGTCGGCTTCGGTCGCATGCGGCACCACCTCGACCAGCGGCAGCGATGGTGCCGACGGCGTGGCCGATGTCAGCACGCCCTGGCTCGCTTCGACTGATCGGTTGGTGTCCCGATGCGGTTCGCCTGCGCGCATATTTGAAAATCGCTCGCGCGCGGCGCGGAGGACGGATTGGTGTACTGCGGCAGTGGGACTCGTTTGATCAGCCCCAGGCCGTGCGGTTGCATCGGAGAGCGGCGCCTTTGGTGCCGCGGTCGACGTCGCCGGCGTATTCAGTGTGCGCGGCGCTTTGGGCGTTGGCGCTTCTGGCGTCACCAAGCCTGCCGCCGATGGGAATATCCGTGACCTGCCCGTCGGCAAGGGCTGATAGTCGCTTGGCCGCGTGCGCTGTATGATATCGGCGTAGCGGTAACCGACCGGGTCTGCGAAGAGGTGACGGGGTGCGCGCTGCACGGCATTGTGGATGAGGTGATCGGGGACACGTTCGCGGTCCGCGCAACCGCTGACGAGCGTCGCGCAAACAACGGCGATGCCGACGACGGAGACCAGACGACTGTGCTCAGAACTCATGGGGCATCCGATGAAAATGCGGCGGCACGCGCTGGCCAACGAGAGAACGCGCTATCGAAACTGCACCAGCATGGTTAAAGCGTCGTTACGCGATGGTGCTGAATGATCGTGCTCTAAGACCAAGTGTTGGCTGACGGCGCTGCCGGAACGGGAAATTTCTGATGTCGATGTTCAGCTTAGCCGAACTCGAAGCTGCCGCCGAACTGGTGCACCGCACGATGCCACCGACCCCGCAGTACGCTTGGCCGCTGCTGGCGCGGAGGGCTGGATGCGAGGTGTGGGTCAAGCACGAAAATCACACGCCGACCGGTGCCTTCAAGGTTCGTGGCGGGCTGGTCTACATCGACGGCCTCGTCCGCTCCGGGCAACGGATCACAGGCGTTGTTTCGGCCACGCGCGGCAACCACGGCCAATCCATCGCCTTCGCCGCCAAACGGGCTGGCCTGCGCTGCGTGATCTACGTGCCGCACGGCAATTCCAGGGAGAAGAACGCGGCGATGCAAGCGTTCGGTGCCGAACTCGTCGAGCACGGTGACGACTTCGATACCGCCAAGATCGAGGCGGCACGCGCTGCCGAAGAGCAGGGCCTGCATTTTGTGCCGTCGTTCCATCGTGATCTGGTGATGGGTGTGGCAACCTACGCCTTGGAGCTGTTTTGCGCCGTGCCCGATCTCGCGCGCGTCTATGTCCCGATCGGGCTCGGGTCCGGCATTGCCGGCCTCATCACCGCGCGTGACCTGCTCGGCCTCAAAACCGAGGTCATCGGCGTCGTCAGCGAGAATGCCGCGGCCTATGCGCTGTCGTTTGAGGCCGGCAAGGTCGTCGCCACCACTTCAGCCCACACCTTCGCCGACGGCGTGGCGGTCCGCCAGCCCGACGCCGCAGCCGTCGATCTGATCATGAGGGGTGCAAAGCGCGTCGTGCGCGTCTCGGACGGTGACATTGCAGCCGCAATTCGAGCGTATCACTGCGATACTCACAATTTGGCGGAAGGTGCCGGTGCCGCACCGTTGGCGGCACTGCTGCGCGATGTCGCGGGGCCGGATCGACGGAACATCCAGTCGCCAGACGTTGCCCACCACCAAGACGGAAACAAATATGCGGTTATCCTGTGCGGCGGCAATATCGACAGCGACGTCTTGCAAGCCGTCCTCGCTGGAAAAACGCCGTCGGCAATTCCCGGCGGCGCGGCGTTGTAATCCACAGCTGGCTTCGAAGTTGCTGATTTTTTAGCCCTCAACCACGCAATGGCCGGCACCGGCTGCGGAGTTTAGCTTCGCTTCCGCCGCACTTGTTTGCTAGGATTTACGCACACGCGGAATCAGCCGGCGCTGTCCACAGCCAAATTTCTCCCGAGGTCGCATGTTCCGACACGTCAACACCAAAGCCCGCTTCCTTATTTCCGCAGCGCCGGCAGCCATCATGCTCCTCGTGGGCGGCGCGTTGGTGTCGCCGATGACGTCGGCGTTCGCGGCTCCAGCCACTGCCGATGACGTGCCGGCCGTCGGCAATCGTCTCGGCGGGTATCTCGCAGGCCGCGTCGCACGCGGTTTGAGCGACACGCACGCCGCCGCCGCCTATTACGGCATGGCGCTCGCCAAGGACGCCGACAACGAGACGCTGCTCGGGCAGACGTTCGATATGGAATCGTCTGAAGGCAACTGGCCACGCGCCGAAGCGCTGGCGAGCGAGCTGGTGAAGCTCAAGGCCGATCATCGCATGGCGCGCCTGCTGCTCGGCCTCGCCGAATTCAAAAAGGGCAATTACGCCTTGGCCGACGAGCATTTCAAGGCATCGTCGGTCAACCCGATCGGCGAATTGACCGGCCTTTTGGCGCGCGCATGGCTGAAGCAGGCCGAAGGCAAAACCAAGGACGCACTCGATCTTCTCGACAACACCAGGCAGCCCGAATGGGCGCAGGCGATGGTCCGCTATCACCGCGCTTTGCTGGCTGATGTCGGCAGCCGCAAGGTCGAGGCCCGCGCCACCTACGACAAGCTGGCAGCCGGCGATCAACGCTCGCTGCGCTCGACATTGGCTGCGGCGCAAAGTCTCGCCAACAACGGCGAAATCAAGCCGGCGCAAAAAGCGTTGCAATCGTATTTCGACAAGATCCGCGGTGACGGTCATCCGTCAGCCGTGGCGCTGCAGAAGCAATTAGCCGCCGGCGAAAAAACACCGCTGCTGGTGACGACCGCCTCGCAAGGCCTATCGGAAGCGTTGTTCGGCCTGGGCGAAGCGCTGGCCGGCGAGGGCGGGGTTGGTCCCGGTGCCGTGTTCTTGCAGTATTCGTTGTACCTGGAGCCGCGCTTTCCTTTCGCGTTGGCCTCGCTCGCCAATGTTTACGAGAGCACCAAAAATTACGCTCGCGCCATCGAAGTCTACGAGCTGATCGCGCCCGGCACTCCGTTGGAATCCGCCATCGATATCCGCAAAGCATTCGACCTCAATTCGCTCGACCGCGTCGAGGAAGCCAAGTCGCTGCTGGAGCAGGTGGCCGATCGCGAGCCCAACGACCTCAAGCCGCTCAACGCGCTCGGGTCGATCATGCGGGGCCAGAAACGCTGGGACGAAGCGATCGGCTATTACACTCGCGCCATCGCCATCATCAAGAAACCGGACGCGCGGCACTGGGACTATTATTATTCGCGCGGCACGTCCTATGAGCGCGTCCACAAATGGCCGGCGGCCGAAGCCGATCTGCAAACGGCATTGAAGCTCAGTCCCGACGAACCGACTGTTTTGAACTACCTCGGTTACTCCTGGGTGGACCAGAACAAAAACCTGAAAACCGGGCTGCAACTGATCGAAAAAGCCGTCAAACTCAAGCCTGAAGACGGCTACATCGTCGACAGTCTCGGCTGGGCGCATTATCGGATGGGCAACTTCAAGGAAGCGGCCCGTTGGTTGGAGCGTGCCGTTGAATTGCGCCCCGACGATCCCGTGCTGAACGACCATTACGGCGACGGACTGTGGCGTGTCGGTCGCGAGCGCGAAGCCATGTTCCAGTGGTACCAGGCCTTGTCGCTGAAGCCGGAGCCGGAGGACGTCGAGAAAATTCAGAAGAAGATTGCGTCCGGCTTGCCTGCCCCCACCAAAGCAGCCAATGCCAAGCGCACGAAGGATGTCCAGCGCATCGAACAGCCGCCGAAAAAGCGCGCCGAAACCAAGAGTCCTGGGGTCACGGTGCCGCAGTAAGCCGGCGCGCCGCTCCCGTGCCGGGCATGAGTAGTGTCAGGCCGACACCATATCCAACCCGCCACCGCCGCGCAGAATGGCATCGAATTCCGCAGTGAATGCATGACTGTCTGAAATGTGCAGCACCCGCCCTTGCAAGATCTCGAGTCCTGCGCGGCTGCCTTTGATTGCCTGCACCAGAACGCGCGATGCCGGTTCCCCGTCGCGCGCATGCAGGGGCAACACACGGATACGTCCGAAACGTCGATCCAGTGCTTTGAGCACGTCCGGCAGTGCGGCGGCCCGCTGGATCAGAGTAAACGTCGCACCATTGGCGGCCATGCCGGCCGCAAACCGTGCCCATGCTTCAAACGCACCCGTTTGCATGGCGTGCGATCCGTCTTTCAAAGGGTCGGTGGCGCGCGTGCCCCTACCGTGTGAGTGATATGGCGGATTGGCCAGGACGTGATCGAAGCGCCCGACCATTGCCGCCATGCCACCGATCAACGATAGCGGCCGCGAGAGATCGTCGCAAACGACCCGGCATCTGTCCAAAAGATCATTGGCGGCGATGTTGAAGGTGGCCAGCGCCGCGAGATCGGCCTGCTTCTCGATCAAGGTCACCTCCAACCCCTCGATGCGCCGCGCCGCAGCCAATCCGGCAACGCCGACCCCTGCGCCGCAATCGAGGCAGGTTTCACCCGGCACGGCCGGGCATGCAGCGGCCAGCAGCACGGCATCCAGCCCGGCGCGGTACCCGGATTTTGGCTGTCGCATTTGCAACGCGCCGCCGAGGAACAAATCGTCAGATGTTGCCGGCATCGCCGCCGACGGCGCGGTCTGTGCGCCGGTAACGTCTTTATCCACAATGGCTTACCTCTGGTTCAGCCGCGCGGTTCGTCATCCTGCACGAGTTCACCGGCCAAATCTGCGGCGTCCAGTGCCGCCCGGGCCGCGCGCCAATTGTCCTCCCGCACCGTCAGCCGGCGCGGCAAAACCCCCACCGACCCCTCGATCGAACTGGTGTACTGATCGGCGACCACAGCTTCAATGCCGGCGTCAGACAAGACCGACCCGGCAAAGCTCAACAGAACGGGATCGGTGGTAATCAGGATATCGCGCATTTGACTACTCCAGTTTGCGGCGGCATTTGCATTGGACGTGCACACTTGCGCTCGTCTGGAGAGGTTACGCCCGCATCAAGTTCGACGCCATCTCGACGTCTCAACTCGCCAACTGGCGGCCAGGTGCGCGACAAAACCACATCCGCTATCGTTACGACAGCATTGAGACGATCACCCGGACATGCCACTAACGCCACCAAGCGAGCGAGCTGCGGCAATATGGACATATGGGAACGTGCCTCGTTTACACTGAGCGGCGACTGCCGCACTTTATGCCGACCGGTAGCCTTCACCCGCCGTACAACCCGCCGAACCAACACGAGCCGCAGGAAACCTACATGGGAGTTGTCATCCAGATCGACGGCGGACGCGAGACGGCCGACCCGCTTGAGCCGATGCTGGCGCTGGTCGCTAACGACATGGACGCGGTCAATCGCATCATCCTCGACAAAGCCGTTTCCGACGTGGCGCTCATTCCGCAGTTGGCACACCACCTGATCGATAGCGGCGGCAAGCGC
>JANXYD010000400.1 GCA_025350265.1 Hyphomicrobiaceae bacterium
ATTTTGCGGCTGCAAACCTACCTGCTGCGCTGGCAGCCCCACAACATGTCGGCCTGAAGGCCGTTTCCCCAACGATGGCCGGTGTTACATTTGTCAGCGACAGCTCCGAACCGCATGCGCGACAGCAAAGCTTTGCTGACACGGGACTGCCTACAATTTCCATTTACCGCTTGCGCCGCTGCAGCGCCGTCGCCAACAGGCAAAGCTGCGTAAACATAACCTGCGCAGCGATTTGTGCCGTGTTGGTGGTTGCATCGTACTGCGGTGCGACTTCGACGACATCGGCCCCCACCACATCAAGCCCCGACAGCGCGCGCAGCAGCGCCAACACTTCGCGCGGCGCGAGGCCACCCACTTCCGGCGTGCCCGTGCCCGGCGCAAAACCCGGATCGATGCTGTCGACATCGAACGAGATATACACCGGCCAGCCGCCCACCACCTCGCGCGCCTTGGCTGCGACCACAGCCATTCCCATCGCCACTGCCTCCTCGGCGTGCAACACCGTCATGCCGCTGTCGGTCGAGAATTCCCAGAGATAGTCCGCGCCACCGCGAATGCCGATTTGAATAGTCCGCTCCGGATCGAGCACGCCGTCCAGCACCGCTTGCCGGAACGGCGCGCCATGATGAAACTTCGACCCCTCGTAGATGCCGCTGGTATCGCAATGCGCATCGATGTGCACCATGCCCACCGGCCGCGACCGCCCCACCGCCCGCAAGATCGGATAACTGATCGAATGATCGCCACCGACGCACAACGGCACCACGCCGGCATCCACCACGCCGGTCAGATGCGCCTCGATGTCGGCGTGACACGACGCCAGGTCGAACCGGCTGCGGAACGGCACGTCGCCGATATCGGCCACCTTGGCCTCCTGCAGCGGTGCCTGCCGCAGCACATGCTCGAATGGACCGATCCGCTCGATCCCACGCACCGCGCGCGGCCCCAGTCGCGCGCCCGCCCGATTGGTCACACCCAGGTCCATCGGCACGCCGATCAACGCGATATCGAGGCCGGCCAAATTTGAACTGTCACGCTGCGCTGCCGAGGCGAAGGTGGCTACTCCGGCAAACGGCCACACCCGCTTGTCACCCGTGAATTGCCCCGCCGCAACTTTGGCAAACAGCGGATCGTGAATGTCCCCGCCGCCGGTGCCGGCATATTTCGCATTGAGTGCTGCGAGTTTGCTGGTCGTCGTCATCCTCGATCCCTTCGCTGTCGCGCGGCGGCTTGTGCTCCGGTGCCGCTGTCAGGTTTGGTCAGAGTTTTCTTCCCCAAGGGGGCTCGCGCACTTCGGTCGTCGCCCACGCGCATTCCATCGATGAACCATTGGACGCTGAAATTCGAACTGGATGTAGTTACTATCATGAGGATCACCCCACCCAGCGCCCGCGTTGCGCGGCAGCGGTTCAGTCCACGACGGCGATAGCCTCGATCTCCACGAGCCATTCTGGCAACGCCAGCGCAGCAACACCCACAAGTGTGCTCGCGGGCAATTTACCATTGGCAAAAAACGGCGCTCGCGCCTTGCCGACAACAGTTCGGTGTTCCGGTTTATAATCGACGACATACGTCGTGATCTTGACGACACTGGAGAAATCAGCGCCAACAGCGGCGAGCGCCCGACCGACGTTGTGCATCACTTGCGTTGTTTGCGCCGCCAAATCGCCGCCACCGACCAGCGCACCACTGTCATCGATCGACACCTGGCCTGCGGTATAGATCGTACGGCTGCCAGTCGCGGCGACCACCTGCGAGAATGCCGGGTTTTGCAGTAGCCCTTCCGGACTGACGTATTCACGTTTGGTCATTGATCACATCCTCGTTCCCGATTGCAGCAATGGACAAACTATCACGCGATCGCCGATCCCAACCAGACCCGCAAGCGCTGGAACGCGGGTGGCCGGCATGATTGACGTCGAGGACTGAAACGATACCATGGATAGCACGCCCTGAACCTCATCGCCCGTCAACCCGTCCCCAGCCCCGGAAGCGTCGTATGAGCGAGCCAATGATTCCCAGTCAGCGCCAAAACTACTCCGCTATTGTCGATCGGCCGCCATTGCGGCTGCCTGACAATGGCCGCATCATCGTCTGGACGATCGTCAATCTCGAAGTCTGGGACATCAACCGGCCCATGGCGCGCATGATCCTGTCGCCGCCGATGGGCCAGCCGTTGTTGCCGGACGTGCCGAACTGGACGTGGCACGAGTACGGCATGCGCGTCGGCGTCTGGCGCTTCTTCGATCTGTTCGCGCGTCTCGGCATCAAACCGACGTTGTCGATCAACGCCCGCGTCGTCGAAGATTATCCGCGCGTCGGCCAACAGGCCAACAACGCCGGTTGGGAATTCATGGGCCACGCCTATGACCAGGGACCAATCCATAAGATCGAAGATCAACCGGCGATGATCAAACGCTCGCTGGATGTCATCGACGCATTCACCGGCACCCGCCCGATCGGCTGGCTGGGCCCCGGGTTGACGCAAACCTTCGACACGCCGGAAAATCTTGCGGCAGCCGGCATCAAGTACATCGGCGATTGGGTGTACGACGACGAACCCACCCGCATCGAGACGGCAAAAGGGCCGCTGGTGACGCTGCCTTACACCGTCGAACTCAACGACATCCCGACCATGATCCTGCAGCATCACGAGAGCGGCTACTGGCAACAACGCTGCATCGATTACTTTGACCGGCTCTACGCGGAAGGCGCAACCCGGCCGCGCGTCATGGCCATCGCGATCCACCCCTACATTACCGGCCAACCACATCGCATCAAATATCTGGAGGCGGTCTATGACTACATCAACCGCTTCGAAGGCGTCGTGCACTGGAACGGCGTCGAGATCTACGACTGGTACAACCGCATCATGAAGGTGCATCCATGACGCCAGCGGCGTAAGAGACCATGACGCCAGCGGCGTAGGAAACCATGACGCCCTGCGTCCGGCGCCGAACTAGCGGGGTGAAGTGGCGGCATCTCGAGCGTGCAATCCACGACTAGCTACGGCCAAGGCGCACACGCTTCGCTTGACGCGAAACACAAACATATGATCCTTTAATTCAAGATGGGCGGGACTGGCCACGTCGTTAGCTCTGCGTGAGAAGGTTGATTTTTGTTTGTTCGGGTGGGAGCATACGATGTCGGGAAAATTGGTTTTGACTGCAGTTTTCACGTGCCTGATGTTTCAGACAGCACACGCCAGCGATTGGGACGACTGCTTCTCGCCAGGGCCGCACGACTGGGAAACGATGAACCAGGAACGCAAGCAAGACGGATTGCGCGCCTGCGACAAGATCGTGCCGAAATACAGCGGCGCGGAACTTGCCAAGATATATGCGACACGCGGCTATTGGAAAGTCCGTCTGGATCGGACCGATGATGCGATTGAAGACTACAATCTGGCGATAAAGACCGATCCGAAAAACCTCGAGTTTTTCATTTTCAAAGGTTTCGCTTACTCGAAAAAGAAAGACTACGATCGCGCGATCGAAAACTACAACACGACGTTGGACGCAAACCCCAATCGTGCGTTTGCGCTCGTCAGACGCGGCGAGTCGTATCTGGCCAAAGGCGATGTCGAGCGCGCTCGTAAAGACTATACGTTGGCGGCAAACACGAAGTCGACAGACCGCAATGAAATGTGGGCGCGCGACTACGCCAAGGAACTCCTCAAGCAACTGCCGTCTCAATAAGTCGAGCGACATCCCGGATCGACGGTGCCGACACCGTCGACACATGATCGGCGATCAGCTGCTGCTATCGGACGGGGCCGAATCGGTGGATGCAATTTCCGCCGTCGACACCACCGCTTCGCCGGTCGCCGGTGAGACGTGCACCATCGACGCGAGCCACGCCGTGGCCCCCAGCGCCGCCGCCTTGCCGGTGGCGAAACTGGCCTGCAGCAGATAGCCGCCGGTCGGCGCATCCCAGTCGAGCATTTCGCCGGCGACGAACACGCCGGGCAGCTTGCGCAGCATGAAGCGCGCATCAATCTCATCCAGCGCGATACCGCCGGCGGAGGAAATCGCACGCTGCAGGCCGGCGAATCCCAACACGGGAAACGGCAGGTTCTTGATGGCCTGGGCGAGCACTTCGGGTTCGCCCGGTAGCGTACGCCCTAAATTTTCGTGCAACAGCGCCACCATGACCGGCGGCATGCCCACCGACTTGCGCAGATGGTTGGCCATCGACTGCTTGCCGCGCGGGCGGGCCAGCGCCTTGGTCAACTCGGCGACGGTCATGCCCGGCTTGAGATCAAGGCTGAGGCTGGCGGGCTTTGCTCCTGCCGCCATCGCCGCGCGCAATTCGGCACCCACCGCGTAGACGACGCCACCTTCGAGGCCGTCACGCGTCACCATGGCTTCACCGAGATGCTGCGACCCGCCAACGGTGACGCCGAGGCGCTTCAACGGCGTGCCGGCGAATTTTTCGCGCATGAACGGCGACCACGCGATGTGCACGCCGGCATTGGCCGCGTGCCAGGGGGTGCGCGCTATGCCGCGCGCCGCAAGAATATCCGTCCAGCTACCGTCGGAGCCGAGTCGTGGCCAACTTGCGCCGCCCAGCGCCAGGATCGTCGCATCGGCCGTGCGGGTCCGCGTCGCGTGCGTTTTTTCATCCTGAAACAGCGCATGCCCCGCATCGTCCCAGCCTAGCCAACGCTCTCCCGTGACGATTTCGACGTGTCCAGCGGCCAGCCGTTGCAACCAGGCGCGCAACAATGGCGACGCCTTCATGGCCTTGGGAAACACGCGCCCGCTGCTGCCGACAAAGGTCTGCTGGCCCAGGTCATGCGCCCACAGGATCAACTGATTGGGCCGGAAGCCGTGGATGGCACCAACGATGGCTTGCGCGCTCGCGCCATAACGACCGAGAAAATCCTTGAGGCCCTCGGAATGGGTCAGGTTGAGCCCGCCCCGCCCGGCCATCAGCAGCTTGCGCCCGACACTCGGCATCCGCTCGACCAGCGTGACCGCATGGCCAAGGCTGGCCAGGTGCTCGGCCGCGAACAGTCCGGCGGGGCCGCCACCGACAATCAGCACGCGGCGCGCGACGATCGGTGCTGCCGACGCGACCGCCACAGCCTGCATCGCAGCAATATCGCGGTCCACACTCACTTCGTTATCCGGGCTCACCATGTGCCGGTATTCGGCATCGATGCCCACGGCTCGGCCTTGGGCATCGCTTCGCCATTCTGCAACAGTTCGATGGATACGTTGTCGGGCGATTTGACGAAAGCCATGCGGCCGTCGCGCGGCGGACGGTTGATGACGACACCGGCTTTCTGCAACTTGGCGCAGATCGCATAGATATCGTCGACCTCGAACGCCAGATGACCGAAGTTGCGGCCGCTGCCGTAGGCTTCAGGATCGTAGTTGTAGGTCAACTCGAGCAACGGTGCCTTGTCCTTGATGCCGGTTGCCTTGTCGGCGGGCGCAGCGAGAAACACCAGAGTGAAGCGGCCGGCGGCGTTATCGATCCGCCGCACCTCTTCCATGCCGAAATTTTTACAGTAAAATTCAAGGCTCTTGGCGATATCGGTGACGCGGACCATGGTGTGCAGATAGCGCATGAATTTGTCTCCGGGTGATCGGTTTTGCGGGTCTGCCCCTGTCCTATCGTGCGCGGGCGTCGCCCGATACTGTGACACATACGCAACAATTGACTGCCCTTCGTGACACGTGCGGAAGTCCGCAGTCCAGTTTCGTGGATAACAATTTTTTCGCCCCTGCGAAGGCTATGGTCAACACCGCCAACCGGCCGCATTTGCGGTGCGTTGGGCGCGGCAAAACCTGTGAATAAGCTGATTTGGAGCGGCCTCCGCCCAACCGACGCCCTGAACGTGCCGCACGTCGTCCTGATGCATGTAGATCGTTGGTTTTCCGCAAAAAACCCCATCACAGCACCCCGAATCAGAAACCGCGCACGCTGTCAATCGCCTGGGTCCAAGACCGCTGCATGGTTAATTTGGTGCTTTGCAGCGACGCCTCAGATGATATTGATCCCCTGTATCCGAACTGATTCGTAGGGACGGTAGAGGGCTCTGGCGTTCCAAGTTAGTCGCGATGCACAGTTGCAATGTAACAGCGGGGTATTGCTGATGAATGATGAGACACCTTCTCCGAACGGCCTCAATGAAGGCGTGAATTTTGGAAAAGAAACTCATGATGGCGAGGCGCTCGATGTTTTCGAGATCGCCGGCACGATTAAATGGTTCGATGCTTCCAAGGGTTACGGATTCATCGTTCCAGACAACGGCCTGGCCGACGTGTTGCTGCACGTGACCTGCCTCCGGGCTGGTGGCCATCAGGTGGCTTATGAAGGCGCGCGCATCCACTGCGAAGTGCTGCGACGCCCAAGGGGCTTGCAGGCTTTCCGTATTTTGAGCATGGATGAAAGCACGGCAATCCACCCGTCGCAATTGCCGCAGAGAACACACGTTCAGGTGCGCCCTGAAAGTGAGTGGGAACGCGCGATGGTGAAATGGTTCAATCGTGTTCGCGGGTTCGGCTTCCTTACACGCGGAGAGGGTACTCCGGATGTATTCGTCCACATGGAGACGCTTCGCCGCTTCGGCTTCACGGAGCTTCGTCCCGGCCAGTTCGTGTACGTCCGTCACGGCGGCGGAACGAAGGGCTGCATGGCCGCCGAATTGCGCCCTGATGGCGTCCCGTCCGGCCTGCCTCCCTCCCATTGAGATGCCAACGGCAAGCTGGGCGTTAAGCCCGGCTTCGACACAATTTGCCAGGGTCGCGCGTTGCGCGGCCCTTTTTGCGTTGGCTATGTTGGCCGTCGCGATGATGCCTTGTCCAAGCGAGGCCGCAATGAAACATGACACCCTTACGCTGCTGACTGCGGGCGGAGCCAAGAAGATCGACATCGAAGTCGCCGCCAGCATGGACGAGCAGATGCGCGGGTTGATGTATCGCACCACGCTCGCTGATACGGCCGGCATGCTGTTTCCCTATGATCCGCCGCACGAATTGACGATGTGGATGAAAAATACCTACATCCCGCTCGACATGGTTTTTATTCGTCCCGACGGTGTGGTGCATCGTATCGAGATGCGCACCGAACCGCTTTCGGAAACGGTGATCGCCTCCCGCGGCACGGTCGCAGCCGTGCTGGAATTGCCCGGCGGCGCCGCGGAACGCCTGGGCTTGAAGGCCGGGGACCGCATCGATTACCCGTTCTTCAAATCGCCCCCGCCAACGAAATAGTAGCCTGCTAAAAAGCAGACAGCAGCCCTGGCAACCGCTATTACTAGGGCGTGTCATCGTCCCTCAAAATCGAATTGCGCAGCGCGGCGGCAACGGCCGGCTTCTCGCTGCTGCGCGTAACGTCACCTGACCGTATCGGGGCTGCCGGCGAACGCCTGCGCGCATCTCTTGCTGCCGGCCACCACGGCAGCATGGCTTGGATGGCCGATAACGCTGAGCGCCGCGCCGATCCACGCGTGCTGTGGCCGGAGGTCCGGTCCATCTTGATGCTTGGCCTGAATTATGCGCCTGCGGAAAACCCCATCGCGACCGCCGTCTCTAGTCAACGCGGCGTCATTTCCGCTTATGCGCGCGGCCGCGATTATCACGATGTGGTCAAGAAAGGCTTGCGCGCTGTCGCCGGCCGATTGCGGGCCCTGACCGGTGCTGAGGTGAAGGTGTTTGTCGATACCGCGCCGTTGATGGAAAAGCCGTTGGCGCAGGCGGCCGGCGTAGGCTGGCAAGGCAAGCACACCAACCTCGTGTCGCGGCAGGCGGGGGGATCATGGCTGTTCCTCGGCGCTATTCTGTCGACGGCCGATATCGCGCCTGACGCGCCGGAATCCGATCATTGCGGCTCGTGCCGGCGCTGCCTCGACGCCTGCCCGACCAACGCTTTCCCCGCGCCTTACCAACTCGATGCGCGGCGCTGCATCGCCTACCTCACGATCGAGCACAAAGGTCATATTGCCCGCGAGTTTCGCACCGCGATCGGCAATCGCGTATTCGGTTGCGACGACTGCCTGGCTGTCTGTCCGTGGAACAAGTTTGCGGAGGCGGCCCGCGATCAGCGACTCGCGGCGCGCGCTCAAACTGCCAACCCGCCGCTGCGTGATCTGCTGGCCCTCGACGACGCTGCTTTTCGCCTGCGCTTCGCCGGCACACCGATCAAGCGCACCGGGCGCGACCGATTTGTCCGCAATGCACTGATCGCCGCTGGAAACTCCGGCGACGCGGCGCTGGTGACTGTCGTCATTGCCCTGCTCGCCGACGCATCACCGCTGGTGCGCGCGATGGCCGTTTGGGCGTTGCGACGCTTGACCGACGCCGACACCGCGGCTGACCATCGCCGGCCCGATGAGGATGCGACTGTTGCGGACGAGTGGGCCGATGCGTCTGCCCCCACCTTTCAGGCATAAAACACCGCCACACAGGGAAGCCCGATGCGCCGCAAGTTGTTCTGTTTTGGCTATGGGTACACTGCGGCGGCCTTGGACGCCGCTCTGGCCGGGAAAAACTATGACATCGCGGGCACGCACCGCGCCCCGCGCCCACCCACGTGCGAGCGGGTCCAGACCGCCCTTTTCGACGGCACCGCACAGTCGCCGAGCGTGCGGGCGGCATTGGCTGAAACCACTCATGTGCTGGTGTCGGTGCCACCCGGCGCGGACGGCGATCTGGTCATCCGTTGGCACGCGGCCGACCTTGCGGCACTCCCGCAATTGCAATGGGTCGGGTACTTGTCGACGATCGGCGTCTATGGCGACACGGGCGGAGGATGGATCGATGAAACCAGCCCGGTGCGTCCAGCAAGCGTCCGCGCCCGACGCCGCGCCACCGCTGAGGCCGAATGGCAGCGCTTCGGCGCGGCCCATGACAAGCGCATTGAAATTTTTCGGCTCCCGGGAATTTACGGCCCCGGGCGGAGCGCGCTCGATGCAGTCAAAAACGGTACCGCGCGCCGCATCGTGAAAGCCGGGCAGGTCTTCAATCGCGTCCACGTCGACGACATCGCCCGCCTGTTGGCGTGTGCCATCGAACGGTCGTCGCTCCAGCCTCGCGCTAACGATGCAGCCATCTACAATATTGTCGACGACGAACCCTCGCCACCGCAGGACGTCGTGGCTTATGCGGCGTCTCTGCTGGGCCTGCCCGCGCCGCCGGAGACGGCGTTCGCCGACGCTGCGCTGTCGGCGATGGGAGCGAGTTTTTATACGGAAAACAAGCGGGTACGGAACGCACGCATCAAGGCTGACTTTGCCTTTGCGTTGACGTTTCCGACCTATCGTCATGGTCTTTCGTCCATTGCCGGACTGCCGATGCCTGATCGATAGGCCAACTGCCGTTCGGACTATATAGTTTTCGGCAAAATAGTTTGTTCGGCGAGTGAAACCTTCCCAAAAAGCGGGCGTTTTTGGTGTGAACAACATTCAAAACATCGTTCATTATGTCGGAAAAGTGTTGCGCCGCATAGTTAACAACGGTAAACATGTGGCATGAATGCATCTGTCAAAGAAGTTCCGTCGACGATTTCGTTTCTTTATTCAGCCATGGTTCAGCAGCCACATGCCTTTATGTGGTCATACGAAAGGCTGAAAAAACGGCTAAAAGGTCGCACCCGGCAATCGGGTTCAACCAAGCCACCGAAGTCACAGTGCCTAATGAGACCGGCAACAGCCCGGCAGCGTGAAGCGAACTTCGACATGCCGTTCAGGCAGGGGTGAGGGCAAATGTTTGCAATGTTATACGACCGGGCGACTGTCGGCGCGACCAGTGCGCAAGCTTTTGACGTACTCCGGCCGAGCTTAGTCGCTGCCGGTATAGTCTTGGCGGCCGCGACCTACGTCGGTCCAGCCTTCGCCGTCGAACCGTCGAGCGGTGTCAACGGCGGCCCCGGTCGGTTCAGCGATCGAGGCATGCTGGAAGCCGCGCGCGGCATGGCGGCCACCAAGCCGGGCGCACCAGTAAACATTGGCATCCCCCCGCCCGACGAGCTTCGGGTCTTGGAAGCGCGCCGCGAAGCCGAACTGAAACGCTTGTCGGAAAAACTCAAGCGCGCCGCCGAAGCGCGCGGGCCGCAACCGCCAGTCGAGGTCTCGGCGAACTCGCCGTGGCTGACCGATGTCGCGGTGGCCAAGCCAGATCTCGAACCGGATCAGCGTTCGGGCCTCGGCGCCAGACCAAGCGACGGCTATCGTCAAGTCGACGAAAGCGCCGGCCGCGCCACCATCCTCATTGTCATGGCGGGGTCTGGCAGCCTGCGTGACAGTAGTCGCGGCTCCGATCCCATTCTGTGTGTCGATAATGGATGTTACGTTTCCAACGGCGCCCAGGCCCCCTCCACGTACCACTCGTTCAGCCAGAGCCTGAGCCTCGGTGGACGCTTTGGGCGCGGTGCCGGCGAGTGCAACCACTCAAACGTCTGCGTCTTCCGTAACGTCGACATCGGCGACAGTGGGGCGATGGTGCAGCCGATCAATCTGCGTTTAGTGCGGCACGATCGGCGCGAACAGGCCGAAGCTGCCATCGACACCAGTTGCCGCGTGATCGAGGGGCGGCTGTCGTGCGCGCGTCCGATAACGACCACCACTTATACGATGTGGGTGGTGCCGGAGACGATGGCGCGCGATATCGGGCCGGAGTTGCTGACCGGCGCGTTGAGCGGCGGCTTGCGCACCGCCCAAACCGCCGAGCTGCCGTTGTTCCGTCAATGATGCGACCACGCACAACCCGCGCACGCGGCTGCACATGCTGAAGTGCCCGACGCAAGCGCTGATTGGAGCCGCTGTTGATAACGGGGAATAAGTCGGGGAAGTGAACCACGGAACTACTTGCGCTTCCCCGAATCGATTACAAATCGGCGCATGACAAACCCATCATTCGCCCGCGCCCAGCGCAACGTCGCCCGCGTTGTTTCCGACGCCCCCCAGATCGCCGCCGATGGACCGCTGTCCTTCCGTTCGGCCCCGCACAACATCGAAGCCGAGCAAGCAC
>JANXYD010000467.1 GCA_025350265.1 Hyphomicrobiaceae bacterium
TCCAGCGCGCCGACAAATAGTCCGCCAACGAACTTGGGAGGATGCGATGGTAAAATTTTCTTCGGCACCTTGGGCGACGCGTGTTTGGCTGGCTGCGGCCATGATCTTGCCTGCTCAGTTCGTTGCCGGTGCCTGCGCGGCCCAGACTGCGACCACGCCCTTGAAAATCGGCGTCCTGACCGACCTTTCAGGCCCCTATGCCGACAGCGGCGGCCCCGGTTCGGTGCTTGCAGCTGAAATGGCGGCGCTCGATTTCGGCGGCACCGTCAACGGCCGCAAAATCGAAATCGTCGCCGGCGACACGCAGAACAAGCCCGACGCCGCCTCCGCAATCGCCCGGCGGTGGTTCGAGAACGAAGGCGTCTCCGCGATCGTCGATCTGCCGGTGACGCCGGTGGCCTTCGGCGTGCAGGCGCTGGCCAGGCAGCTCAACAAAACCGTGATGATCACAGCCGCCGCGACGTCCGATTTCACCGCCAAAACATGCGCGCCGCAGAGCACGCACTGGGCCGACGATACGCATGCGCTGGCCGCCGGCACCGCTCGGGAATTGCTGGCCAACGGTGCCACGTCCTGGCAATTCATCGCCGTCGACATCGCGTTCGGCGCGGCGCTGGTCAAGGAAGCCAGCGACGTCATCACCACGGGTGGCGGCACCGTCACCGGCACCGTGCGGCATCCTGTGGGCGCGCTCGACTACGGCTCGCAATTGCTGCAGGCACAGGCCTCGAAGGCCAAGATCATCGGGCTCGCCAGCGTCGGTAACGACCTCGTCAATATCATCAAGCAATCGAAGGAATTCGGCATCGGCGCCGCCAGCGACCAGTCGCTCGTCGCGTTCCTGGTCTACATCACCGACATCAACGCTCTTGGCCTCGACACCGCGCGCAATCTTGTCGTCACGTCGAGCTTTTATTGGGATCAGAATGAGCAGGCGCGCGCGTTTGCCAAACGCTTCTTCGACAAGCGCCAGAAGATGCCGACCAAAAACCAGGCCGCAGTTTATGCGTCGGTTTCGCATTTTCTGAAAGCTGCGGCAGCGGCAGGAAGCGACGAGGCGGTTGTGGTCGGACAGAAAATGCGTGCGCTGCCGGTCGCCTATTTCGGCCGCGAGGCAACGGTGCGCTCCGATGGCCGCGTGGTGTTCGATCTCGACGTTTATCGCGTCAAGACCAAGGCCGCGCAGAAGGCCGCGTGGGATTACTACGATCTTATCCGCACCATCCCAGCCAAGGATGCGTTCCTGCCCGTCAATTCAGCCGTATGCGGGGGCTGATCAGGGTAGCAGCAGTTCCGGCCGATATTCGAAATGCATGGTGTCGTAGTGCGCCCAGCGCCCACCCCAGATGAAACCGCGCCGCTCGAACGCGGCGACGATCTCCAGCGGGATGGCGTTGCGCCACATCGGCCTGCCCGCAGTATCGGCCTTCGACCAGCGTCAGTAATGCGCCGGCTTGACCGCTATATCGATGGCGATGCCATAACCGTGTGCACTGGCCTGTGCGGTTCCAGCGACGGCGCGACACGAATAGGTGCCGCCGGGTGGCACGAGAAATTTCACGCTCCAGGCCGGCAATGCCTCCAGGTCCGCCACCACCTTCGCAAGTTGCCCGGCGACGTCGTTGACCACGGTCATCTCTACGGTGCGGCGTGAACGCATGGCCAGCCATGCCACCGTCGTCAACCGCGCGGCCACATCGCCTTTGACACAAGAACCGTACATTTTTTCAAAGAATGCAGCGTTGCGCGCGCGCCCGGGATCGTAGTCGGCACTCGGTGCGACTGCAGCGTCTCCCGCTGGATAACGGTAACGGAACATATCCTTGAGGTCGGGCTGCCGCAGCCAGTCGGGGGCGGATTTGGGCAGCCGGCCATCGTCGATCCGCATGCGCGTGCCGTCGCGCCAGATCAGTTCGCCGCCGTCCACGCCGGCCAGATGCTGAGGATAGGCGCGCACCAGTCGATCGCCGATTTCGGCTGCTGTCAGTGTCACGTCGCGGGATGGTCGCGGGTCGCGCGCCCGGCCATTTTGTTCGCCGTCGCCCGTAGCGTCTAGCTGATCAGAGGAACTCAACAGCAAGCCGGCCGCTGGTGTATCCGTGTGTGATGCTTGAACTGTGCGTGCAGTTCGGACCGCGTGCGCTGGAATAACTGCGTTCCCGGCATCATCCGCTTTCGCGCAGGTCGCGGCGACATTCACTCCGCCCAGCACCATCATCAGCCAATGCACGGATCGGCTCATATTAGCCATCAACCGCTCGGCATGCCAGCGGTCACCGACTCTCTCCCGGACGCTGCAAGCGCTCGAACAGACGCGTCGAGAATGACTGCTTTACAAAATACTTGGGTGCACCGACGCCGAGATAAGACGGAAACTTGAAAGCTTCGGGGAGCTGGCGACGTGCGGCCATACGCTGCCGATCCCGCCGATCAGCGTCTTCGCCGCGCACGGCCCGAGCGTCCGCCGCGCGCCGCGCTGCTGCTCGTGCGCTCGCCGCCTTTTCGCGATCAGCTTTTTCGCGATCAGCAGTGTCGGGATTGTTCGCGAATTCGCCATTGGCCGACGCATCAGACTTCACAGGCCGCTCGCCACCCGCTTGACCGAGAGCCGCAATCGCCCCCGGAACCAAAATTGATTTTCTGGCGTCCGTACCGGCCGGCTCATCGCGGACGCCCGCAATCGGCGCGCCGACCGACATGCGTCCCTCGCTAGTCATGCGTCCGTCACCACCCCCGGGGCTCGGTGTCGTCGTGGCCGCTGCGACCGACACGCTCGGCGGCGATGACGACGGCACCGCCGCGATCGTGGTTTCCCATGACGGTTTTGGAACCGCAGGGCGCACGTGCGCAACTTCGCGTGCTACCTCACCGGGCCTGTCAGCGCTTCGAACCACTACCTTCGGCGTCACTGCCAGCCGCGCGGGGTTTTGTGCGGCAGCGTGCACGATAGCCGGTCCACGACCACAGGCGTTGCCGGGATGGCCTTGCACCATTGTGCGCAGGATGTGGTCGGGTTCGTCGCTCGGCAGCGCAGCGTTGACCTTGTCTATGAACGCCTTCATGGCCCGCCGCGTGCTCGAACTCCACTCTCCGGAGATCTCGCCGTCGTAGCAGCCGACGCGTTTCAACTCATTCTGAATATCGCGCGTGAGATTGGCCCGGGCCTGGCCGCCGTCTGGCTTGACCGGCGCTGCGACCGTATTTTTTGTAACCAATGGCGGCGGCATCAAAACCGCAGGTGCCACCATCGCAGCCTGGGCGTCAGCCGGCCCGCGTGGTTTCGCGGTGGTTGCAAGAACCGCTGACGCCACTGACGATCGTGCACCAGTTGCTGGCTGCCCCCCCTGTGGCTTCGCAATGGCCTGCACCGGCACTGCCGCCACATCCGGCACGCCGCTTGAAACACCCGTCGCAATGCGCATGACTTCGGCCAATTGCCGCTCAGCGTCCTTGTCGACTGCAGGTAGCACAAGCGCCGCTGTGCCAACCCCGGCGAGGATCAGGAAAACTCCGGTCGCCTTACCCATGGGAACTCCGAACCAAGCAAACGCATACCAACAATACCGGTCGAGCGGTGCAACTAGAGGTACCGCAATCCGAACAAACCGTAAATGCCCGCCAACCAAGATTCGCAAATAAAGTCAAACACCGTGAATGCAACGCAACATCAACTTCGAGGAACAACTATCTTCATAAATCAACCGCAATGGCCAAAGGTCCGGAAGTCAACGATGTTGCTGAAAGAAGGCGCTTTTCAGGCCAAATAAGGTGCGTCTTGCGCGCCACGCCCCACCACCGTTTTACGGCAGCGCAGAACCCGGCATCGAAAACCTGCGCAAAACCTAACGAATCATGTAGATAACTTTCCCAGGGGAATGGCGCTGCAGGCAATCGTAAGCATGCAGTTTCCTGCCCGGATTGTGTCGACACTGCGAAAGCCGAGCGGCGGATTTACAGTCAGAGACCAATTTGGGCATGCCGACATACCTTCAGTAAACATAGTGACGCGTTGTGTGGTGGCCATTTGGGATGGCCGGCGCAGGTCCTGTTTATTGACGAAGCAATCTCAGATTGCAGGTCAAGGTTTGGATGGAGCCTCATTCTGGAAACGGCCTTTAGTTTGCTTTCCACGTATGCGTCCGGCCATATTTATGGAGGAGAGCAATGAAACATGCTCTTGGTGCGTTAGGCGTAGCCGCCGCGGGTGTATTGCTAGCAGTTTCTGCAGCAATGAACTGGCGATTTGGTTACAGTCTCGGCATGACCGAGATGGACAAGCAGATTTATGGGGCAGCATCCGCTGCCGCTGACTGCTTCAAAGCACTCGTACCGTTTTTTCTGTTTGCCGCGCTTAAGAATAGAATGTGGTCGCAAGTGATCGCATCAAGTGTTTTGTGGGTCGTCGTCACGGTCTATTCGTTGACATCGGCACTCGGGCACGCTGCGTTGAACCGCATGGATACGAACGGTCAACGTACGGTCGAAGCGGCTGCGTACAAGGATCTGCGTAACGATCTCAAGCGTGCTCAGGATCAGATGAGTTGGATCCCACAGCATCGCCCGTCGGAAAGTGTTTCAGCCGAAATCGAAACGTATAAGCAGCAGCGTCAGTTTGTGCAGACGAAGAATTGCTCGGAAGTGACAGGCCCGGTGGGCCGTGATTTCTGCGGTAAGTATCAAGGCCTGTTGTCCGAGAAAGCCTCGGCTGACCAAGCCTCGAAGTACGACGGCGTGATCACTGAGATCAACGCGAAGTTGGTGAATGCCAAGGGCTCGAATGCCATGGCGGATGCCGATCCTCAAGCGGCCGTTCTCGCGAAGCTTGCCAGCATGGTGCTGCCAGGTATCAAGACCGAGGATGTGCAGACGGCGCTGGCAGTTTTTGTCGCCGTGTTGCTGGAGATTGGTTCCGGATTTGGTATGTATGTAGCCTTCTCGACGTGGCGTCTCTACGATCGGTCTGCCCCCAGTGTGCCTGCCATGGCCACGGCCCGGACCATCGATGCGACAGCCCAACCCATGCCGCTTTCGAAGCCGCGGCTTGGTGTGGCGAACGACAATAAGTCGACGCCGAAACTGGTGGCTCCAGAAACGGATGTCATTCGCTTCAGGAATGAGAGGATAGAGGACCAGGAAGGGACAAGTCTGACTGCAACGACACTCTACGAAGACTATTGTGCGTGGTGTGAAGAACAGCAGAAGGAGCCTTTGGCACTACCGACGTTCGGACGTGAATTTGGAGACCTCGGAGTTCATAAAGCCAAGATAGCAGGACGCGTTCGGTATATTGGAATTGCACTGAAATCAGGCCTCGAACACGAGGAGGATAAGAAAGTGCCGGCCACAAGAGCCGCTTGAGCACTCATCAAAGAAAAGGCCGCCTTCGGGCGGCCTTTTTGCGTTTATGATTTACTTTGCTGCGAATGTTTTTCCAGCCAACCTACATATCGATCCATCCACGACAGCACGAACTTGCGGCTGCCGTCGCCGATGTTGCCTTCAGCGTCGAACAATCCGTCTTTGTGTTGAATGAACATTTCAGGCTGGCCGAGCGTCGGCACGTCGAGATACGCCAGTACGTTGCGCAGGTGTTGTTGCGCCATCGCCGTTCCCGTTGCGCCGACGGACACGCCGACGATGCCTGCGGGCTTGCCAGCCCAGGCGTTCTGACCATAAGGCCGCGAGGCGAGGTCCAGCGCATTCTTGAGCACCCCGGGCATCGACCGATTGTACTCCGGCGTCGCGAATATCAAGCCGTGCGCGGCTTTGATATCTTCTTTCAACTTCGTGACCGTCTGCGATGGCGTGCCGTCGTTATCCTGGTTGTAGAGCGGCAGGCTGCCGATATCGAGGTGAACAAACGTGAAATCCTTTCGCGCCATTTTTTCCAGCGCGTGTACAAATTTTCTATTGAACGAGTCGCGGCGCAGGCTTCCGACCACGACGGCTATCTTGTACTGGCTCATGGCGATGTCCCTCTTCGACTTCAAGTACGCTCAACGCACAAATGGCGGCGCGGTTGCATCGCAGCCTTACACTGGCAGATAGCGATACGCGGCCGCGGCGCGCTCCACCCGTCCCAGACCCGGCCACGGCATGTGATAGCCGAGCAGCGGAATGCGATCGTTCGCCAGCATATCCAGGGTGCGCAAGCGCGTGGCTACCGCTGCGGCCGCATCCATGTCCGGCCCCCAGATCCAAGCGGGCTTTTGAAACGACACGACACTGTGGGTCAACACGTCGCCACCGATCAGCAGCGCGCCACCATTTGAAGTCACCAGCACCGAAACATGCCCCGGTGTGTGGCCGGGCGTACCGAGTAAACTGACGCCCGGCGCGATTTCGTCGCCCGCGCGGCGCATTGTCAGGCGTTCCGCAATCAGCTTCAGGCGGCGCTTGGTGCCTACCCCCGCAGCCTTGAACGGGCCACTCACCCGCGCTTCGATATCGGGCGCATTCCAGGTGTCGAATTCGATTGCCGACATGATGTGCTGCGCGTTCGGAAACCGCGTGCCATCGTCGAGCGGATCGATGATGCCCCACAGGTGGTCGGGGTGGGCGTGGGTGAATACCACTTTGGTGATCTCTTCGGGCTTGAAGCCGGCGCGTTCAAACGCATCGCCAAATTTGCCGAGGCCGGGCATGAAGTCGCCGCCCGCGCCCGTATCGATCAAAATGACGTCGGTGCCGGTTTTTACGATAGCCACGTTGACGGCGTTATTGACGGCTCCATCCGGCAATCCGCCAGCAGCCAGCACCTGTGATGCCTCCGCCGGTGTGACGGCTGGGAAGGCGAACGCCAGCGGCAGCGTCATGATCCCGTCGGCGATGACGGTAATTTCAGCCGCCCCCACCGCAAACTTGTGCACCGTAGCGCTGGCTTCAGCACCCGCCCGGCCGCCCCTGCCCCCCGCCATCGCCGCGCCGGCAGCAGCGCCCGCCAACAGCCTCCGCCGCGTCAGCAGATCCAATCGGTCCGTTGCATTGATGCTCATCGTCAATCCTTGCATGGGCCAGTCGCGAGTTCGGCAGTTCGTCCACGCGGTCACGCGTGTTATGTGGCAAAAACTATCCGCGCGAAAGTCGGCCCATTGATGGGGACGTATGCCCTCCATAGGAACTGCAGCACATGCCGTCAGCGCCGCCATCGCAACTCACTGCCGCTCCCCCGTCCACCCTTGCTGCCGTCATTTCCGGCCGCGACATCGGCATCCTGATCCTGCTGCTGGCGTCGACCACAATCCTGTCTCAGTTTTTTCGCTCGGCGCTAGCCGTCATCGCCCCTGAACTGATCCACGATCTGGCCTTGTCGCCCCGCATGCTCGGGCTGGCGAACGGTGGGTTTTTCGCGGCCTTGCTCGTGGCGCAGGTGGGTGTCGGCGTCGCCTTTGACAGCATCGGTCCGCGCCGCACGGTTGGCGCGCTGTCGATCCTGATGACGCTGGGTGCCATCCTGCACGCCTTCGCCGACAGCGGTCCGACGCTGGTCATGGCCCGCGTGGTGACTGGCTTTGGGTGTTCGGCGAGTTTCATGGCGGCGGTCATGCTGGTGTCGGCGTGGATGCCCGAAGCTCGCTGGAGCACTGGCCTGTCGTGGGTTTTCGGCTCGAGCCAACTCGGCATCCTGCTGGCTGGTGCGCCGTTGGCCGTCGTGGCCGACATGGCCGGTTGGCGGTCGGCGTTCTCTGGCGCTGCGGTCTTGGCGGCAGTTGTTGGGCTCGCGTTCTTCATCTTCGTGCGTGACAAGCCACCGGCCGCCGCCGCTTCCCCTCCCCCACCACGCGTCGGTGCGCGCGACGGCATCCGCCATATCCTGCGCATCAAGGGTGTGCTGCCGGTATTTGCATTGTTCGGCGTGGCCTATGCGGCCGTCGCCACGGTGTCCGGCTTATGGGCCGGACCTTATCTCAAGGACGTGCACGGCCTGGATGCCACCGCGCGCGGCCTGGTATTGACGTTGATGGCTGGGTTGCAGATGGTCGCTGTGCTGATCGCCGGGCCGCTGGACCGTTATTTCAACACGCGCAAGTGGTTGATCGCCGTCGGGGCCTTCTCGACGCTGCTGGTTTTGTGCGCCTTGGCGGCGTTGCCCTCGCCGCCATTGTGGCTGGCGGTGACGCTGTTGGGCGCGGCAAGCACGACGACGGCCTACAACACGCTGCTGCTGGCCCACATGCGCGCCCACTTCCCCCAGCATCTGGCGGGGCGCGGATCGACGACGGGCAACATCGCGCAACTGGCGGGTGCGGCGGCACTGCCGATCCTGACCGGCTTCATTCCCGGCCTGTTCATCTCGACCCGCGACGGCTATGCGCCGGATGCGTATCGGCTGATCTTCGCGACGCTGGCCGCCAGCCTGGCGATTGGGCTTGCGTGTTACCTCGCCTGGGCGCGCGATATCAGACCTTCGGACGGAGCTTGAGCATGTTGGAATTCATACGCCGCGCGCAACGCCACGTGATCAGCATCGGCGAATGCATGGTGGAACTGGCGCGCGGCGACGACGGGCGGTTTGGTCTGGCGTACGGCGGCGACACTTTCAACACCGCCATTTATCTGGCGCGCTGCGGCGTCGACGTCTCCTACGCGACACTGCTCGGCGACGATCCCTACAGCCACGGCATCATCGACCTCGCGCGCGCCGAGGGCGTCTCGGACACGCTGATCGAAATGGTTCCCGGACGCAACGCCGGGCTCTACCTGATCGAGACCGCGACCGGCGGCGAACGCTCGTTTTACTACTGGCGCGACCGTGCGCCAGCCCGC
>JANXYD010000473.1 GCA_025350265.1 Hyphomicrobiaceae bacterium
GCAGCCCGGACTGAATTACCATTTGCCTTACCCGATCGAGACCGTGCTCACGCCCAAAGCGTTGCGCCTCAACAAGATCGATATCGGCATGCGCGTCGTTGACGACGTGCGCCGCGGCCAGACGACCCGCGACGTGCCCGAGGAAAGTCTGATGCTGACCGGCGACGAGAATATCGTCGACGTCGATTTCGTCGTCCGCTGGTCGATCCGGCCGGACAAGGTGCAAGACTATCTGTTCAATATCGAAAAGCCCGAGACCACCGTCAAGGAAGTGGCCGAGAGCGTCATGCGTGAAGTGGTCGGACAATCCAACATTCAGCCGATCCTCACCGAAGCGCGCCAGAAAACAGAAGAAGAAGTGCAGCGACTGATGCAGCAGGTGCTGGATTACTACGGTTCTGGCGTTCGCATCGATCAGGTGCAATTGCAGAAAGTGGATCCGCCCGAGCAAGTGATCGATGCGTTCCGCGATGTGCAGGCAGCTCGCGCCGACAAGGAAAAGCTGCAGAACGAAGCCGTCACCTACGCCAACAAGATCGTGCCGGAAGCACGCGGCGATGCCGAGCGCATCCTGCAGGCGGCCGAAGGCTACAAGCAGCAGACCGTCGCAGAAGCGAATGGCCAGGCCGCGCGCTTCCTCAAGATCTACGAGGAATACAAGAAAGCCCCCGATGTGACGCGGCAGCGCATCTATCTTGAGACGATGGAAAAGGTGATGTCGCAGAGCGATGCCATCATCCTTGACCAGAAGGGTGGCCAGGGCGTCGTGCCGTTCATGTCGCTCGATCAACTGCAACAGAAACGCTGAGGGAGGCTCAAATCATGCGCGCACTTCTTGCCTCTCTGATGGTTCTCGTCGGACTAGCGACGCTGACCGCCTACCTGTCGTTCTATGTCGTCCAACAGAACGAGCAGGCGTTGTTGCTGGCTGTCGGCAAGCCGATCGGCATCGTCGATCAGCCCGGTCCGCACTGGAAAATTCCATTCTATCAAACCGTCGAATATTTCGACAAACGCATCCTCGATCTTGAAGCCACCACTCAAGAGATCACCGCGTCGGACCAAAAGAGACTGCTGGTCGATGCCTTCGCCCGCTACAAGATCACCGATCCGCTCAAGTTCTTCCAGACCATCCAGAACGAAGCTGGCGTGCGCCGCACGCTGCACCCCATCATGGTGTCGTCGATGCGGCGTGTGCTGGGTGGCGCGACGTTCCAGGAACTTGTGCGCGACAAGCGCGAAGACCTCATGAAACGCATCGCCAAGCTCGTCAACGAAGAGGGCAAGGAGCTTGGCCTCGAGGTCGTCGACGTGCGCATCAAGCGCGCCGATCTGCCGACGCAGAACTCCAAGAGCGTGTTCGACCGCATGCGCGCGGAACGTCAGCGGGAGGCAGCCGACTGGCGCGCGCAAGGCACGGGCGAAGCCAATCGCATCCGCGCCACCGCCGACCGCGAGGCCACCGTCATCAAAGCCGAAGCCACGCGCAAAAGCGAACTGCTGCGCGGCGACGGCGATGCCGAACGCAACCGGATTTTCGCCGAGGCCTACACCAAGGACGTCGACTTCTTCCGCTTCTACCGCAACATGCAGGCCTACGAAGCCGGCATAAAGCCAGGCACTAAAATGCTACTGTCGCCCGACAGCGATTTCCTGCGCTATCTGACGAGTTCGACTGGCGTCGCGCGCCCCAAACAATGACCGACCTTATGGTAGGGCTGGGCTTGGTACTGGTGATCGAGGGCATCCTCTGGGCGGCATTTCCGAAGGCCGCCCAGAGGATGCTGGAAACAGCCACGACCACGCCGGAAACGTCGCTAAGGTTGGCAGGAACTGCCGCGATGATCGTCGGCGTCAGCATCGTCTGGCTCATTCGCGGTTGATCCGCACACCTGGCGCTAAGCGAACAACGAGAGCTATCCAACACGGTTTGGCCAACCGTGCACGGTTTGGTGCGCGCTGGCCTCTGTCCACGCCGCAACCAATATTAGAACCGTGCGTTGTATGACATTGCGCGGTCTGGAATCTTAGCCACCTGATAGCCACTGTGGTGCGCAGGCTCTTTTTTTCATGAAATGATGAAAATGGACAAAGCGGATCCAAATAAAGCGGTGACGTGGATAGATCAGGCTGCCCTCACAGCCACCCAATATGTCGGGTTGCGCATTTCCGAAATCCGTTATCGCCGCCTGTTTGAAGCTGCATTGGACGGCGTTTTGCTGATGGATCCAGCCAGCCGCAAGATCACCGACGCCAATCCATTCATGAAAACGTTGCTTGGCTACTCGCACGCTGAGTTGGTCGGCAAAGAGCTTTATGAAATTGGCTTGCTCAAGGATCAGGAAGCCAGCCGATCCATGTTTTCAGAACTGCAAAAAAACGGTCATGTCCGATACGAAAATTTGCCACTGGCGAACCGAGACGGCAGCACCCACGAAGTCGAGGTGGTGGCTAACGTCTACGATGAGAACGGCAGTCCGGTCATCCAATGCAACATTCGCGATATCAGCATGCGAAAGCTACGCGAAGCGCATAACAAATTGCTCGTCGCCGAGGTCAATCATCGTGCGCGGAATTTATTGGCTGTCGTGCAGGTCATTGCCCAGCAAACCTCAAAGCACGGCGATCACGCGACCTTCGTCGACCGCCTGACAGAACGGATCGGTGGTCTTGCCGCTTGCCAGGACTTGCTGGTCGAGAACGAGTGGCGCGGCGTCCAGTTGGTTGACTTGATAAAGTCTCAGCTGGAACATTTTAAAGACCTGTTCGGCACGCGACTCCAGTTCGACGGTCCACCTGCAAGCCTGAATGCCATCGCCGCCCAAGCGATTGGCATGGCGTTACACGAACTGGGCACCAATGCCGGGAAATATGGTGCGTTATCCGATGACCACGGACGGACAGATATTTCCTGGCACGTCACGACGACCGGCGAACTTTTCTCGATGGCTTGGATCGAGAAAAATGGGCCTGTTGTCGTACCCCCGACACATCGGGGCTTCGGCCAAAAGGTAATTGAAGACATGATGGAAGCGGCGGTCGATGGCACAACCAAAATTACCTACGCGCCCGGCGGATTTTCGTGGCAACTGACGGCGGCGTCAGTCGACGTGCTGGAACCGTCGCCATGAAACAGCGGCCGCGCATCTTGATCGTGGAAGACGAACCCTTGATCGCCCTCGGCCTACAAGACTTGCTCAACTCAGCGGGATTTGAGGTCGTCGGGATGGCTGGAAAACTTGAAAAAGCACTCAAATTGATCCGGCTGGCAAACTTCGACGCGGCACTTGTCGATGCCAATCTAGCCGGTGTGAGGTCGACACCGGCTGCGGCCGCGCTGGTGGAATTAGGACTGCCGTTCATCGTCTTGACGGGCTATTCGGCCACTCAACTGGAAGGCGCCTTTGCGGGTGCCGCGAAAATCATTCAAAAACCCTGCACTGCTAGTCAACTCACTGACGCTATTCGGGATATTTTAGCAACGGCAGCCCCCAGCCAATCCCAAAGTCCGTGATCGGCTCACATTGG
>JANXYD010000478.1 GCA_025350265.1 Hyphomicrobiaceae bacterium
TTTCGATCTCAATGGAGACTACTACGCGGCAATCCCGTTGATCGCCCCATACTCGGTCGATCGGCGGCGCCCGAATGCTTACAGCCCGGCCGACGTGGAGGCGCTGCAACAGGAGGCGCATCTGCTCGGCAATTTCTTCACGAGCTTTGAACAGGAACGGCTGTTCAGCCGGGTCGTGATGCCCCTTATTCCGACCTCACGCATCCAAAAGAAGTTGTGGGCGCAAGGCTCCAAGTTCGCCCACGCCGAAGCTTTCCGTCTTTACAAATTCAAGGACGGCGCATGGCAGGAAATGATCCTTGGCGCCATCATGGGAGCGGCCAAGCGAGTCGAAACCGAAAAACGCACGCGCCGCATCGAGAACGATGTGTTCGCCCGCCACACGCCGAATTTGAATCGTGCGCCACAGACGATGCCGAACTTCCAGGGCGAGGATCTGCAGGCGCATGCAGCCTCGGCTGCCGCGATTGCTGCGGCCGCCCGTGAAGCCGTTGTGCCGGGGTACTCACGGCCACGCGCCGAACAGTCCGGCAACGTCCAGACGATGGAAAGCCAGATGCGATCGGTCACATCGCCGCCGCCACACTCTAATCAAGCGCGCGCGCCATTCACGCGCCAGAGCATGCCCGAGCCACTGCCGTCGCGGCCCGACCGTCCCGTTGTGCCGGCAACCGAGTCGTCGTTCCGCGACCCCGTACAGGCTGCCGACGTAAGCATCGACCACGTGCCTGATGCCGCAATGGCCGCCAACTCGAACACAGCCGCCGTCAACTTCCCGGCCGCCGTCATTGCCGACTTCGGCCAGATCAAGCCGACCGCGCCGGATGATCGTCGCACTGTCGAGTTCACGGAACGCAGTGTCACCATGCATCTGTCGCCCGACGAAATGCCGTCGAGCCTTTCGGCGGCGATTGCGGCGGCAACCGGCAAGTCGACATTTGAAACGGCTATCGCCACGATCGGCGCTGACGTCAGCCAACCGGCTTTGGAATCAAAAGCCATGTTCGACGCGATCGACTTTGCGGCCGTCGAGCACGATCAGGCGCAAGCTCTGGGCGGCGACGCTCATTTGGATACGCCTGCATGGGATAAGACTGCCGCCACGTTCGACCTCGAAGATGTGGCCACGATGGCGCAACGCTTTGGTCTCAATCGCCAGCGCGCATAATCGGCCACAAAAAAATGCAGATTAGCAATTGAGAGCCCCGATCCGTCGCAAGATGGGTCGGGGCTCCATCATTTTTTAACCCCAATGACGGCTATACTGGATGCAACAACACGAGCCGCCGTCGACCGCTGAAACTTTTCCATTTCAGATGTCGGCGGGCGGCAAAATCAGGGATCGTCTACTCATGCAGATAAAGACTCCGCCGTCTGTGCCGAGCGTCGTAAAGCGTGAAGACAAAGTGGAGACTCTGCGCCGCTTCATCAGTGGCTATCTGCAATCCAGTGCGGCGCTGCCGGCTGAAATCACGTTGATCGCACGCTCTGCCGAAAGCCCGGTTGCCCGCGCGCTGGTCTTGCTCGGCTCGGACATTGCCGCTCGCGGGCTTTGCGTGCGCGCCGTCTTCACCCAGGTCGAGCCGGAAAAAACGGCGGCGGGCTGGTCGGTGAGCGGCCCCGATATCTCGTTTCACCGGCAGCTTCGCTGGGCGAAAAATCCGCGCCTGGTGGACGCCCACGAGCAACTCGTGCTCGATGCCGACACGTGCTGGGTTGGCGACTGCATGCGCCGCGATCCATCCCGCCGTGACGCCTATGAGCAGTTCGCTGCGGCTGATCGCCTGACGTCGGCGACAATAGCCACTTCATTTGATCGGCTGTGGTCGGCCAGCGAACCGCTGCTGATCAGAGTCCCGACGGCTGTTTCCGCCGCCCCGCAGGCATCGCTTGCAGCGCTTGCAGACCTCAGCGCATTGACACCGTGTGATGACAATTCCGGCCCGCTCGCGTCGTCACCGCACTGACCCAAGCGTCATGCGGGCGGCGCGCGACTTAACGCCGAGCCGGCATTTTGACCGCCGAACCGTGGCTAACAGAGGGTGGCTCTCTAAACGGGGGCCGCCCTCTTTGCGTATGGCGATCCGATAAACTGGGATAAATTCCGGCAAATCGGTCCAAGCGCACGCATCGCTGGGCAATCTGGCGTATGCCCTCCCTGGACGGCCACAGTCTAATGATCGAGTGTTTCGCTACGGCGCTCCGTAGTCGCAACTCCGAGGATCATCATGCTGTATCGCCCGCATTCACTCTTCATGTTGTCCACTTTTGCTTCAGCGTTGCTTGCCACGACCGCGCTCGCGCAAACGCGGCCACTGCAAAGCTCTGTGGTGCAGCCGAAAGCCGCACGCTCTGCCGAAGCCATCGTCCCGATCAACGTGATCAAGGACGCCGAGCGTTACGAGGTGCAGCTCAAAGCCGCCTTCAGGCCCAGCCGCAAGACGGCCGCCGATTTGATGGCAGCGGGCTTGAAAGCGCAGTCAGCACCGCAATCAAATCCGCGCGCGGCAAGCGATCTCTATCGTGAGGCAATCTTCCTCGATCCGGCCAATGCCACTGCTTGGCGAGCCCTAGCCGAGGCGCTGCTGGCGATCACGCCGGATCCGTCCAGCTCGTCTGAGAAAAGCGAATTGCTGGTCGCTGCCTCCGCCGCCGCGTTCCGCGCCACCGAGCGTGCACTGACGCCCACCGAACGTTCGCGCGCATTGATCACCTTGTCCGACGCCATGCGCCGGCGAAACTATTGGCGCGCCGCCATAACGACACTCAAGGCTTCGTTGGCGGTCGATGAAAATCCGGCCCGCCGTGCAGCCCTCGATCTGCTCGTCGCCGAACACGGTTTCCGCATTCTCGACACCAAGACCGATGCCGATGCGGTCAGTCCTCGCGCCTGCCTGCAGTTTTCCGAGCCGCTTGCCACCGGCCAAATCGATTTTGCGACCTTCATCCGCGTCGATGGCCACGCAGCCCAGAACGTGACCGCCGAAACGCGACAGCTCTGCGTCGACGGCCTCAAGCACGGCCAGCGCTACCAGATCCAGGTCCGGCAGGGACTGCCGTCGGCGATCGACGAGAACATGATCAAAACCATCGATCTGAATGTCTACGTCCGCGATCGCTCGGCATCGGTCAGGGCCGCCGGCCGCGCCTATGTGCTGCCGCGCACCGGCCAGAACGGCATTCCGCTGACCACCGTCAACACCGATGCGCTCGCCGTCGAAGTGTTTCGCATCGGCGACCGCAACCTGGCCAGCGCGCTGCAATCGGGTGATTTTCAGAAGCAGATCTCGAGCTACGACATCGAGCAAATCAAGGAGCGCTCCGGCCAGAGCGTCTACAAGGGCGAACTGCTCACTCAGAACAAGCTCAACGAAGAGGTGACCACCGCTTTTCCGGTTTCGGAAGCGCTGCCGAAGTTGCAGCCGGGGGTTTACGTTTTGTCGGCAAATGTTGCGAGCAAACTGGGCGATCAGGATAGCGATCAGCGCCGCCGCACCTCGCAATGGTTCATCGTGTCCGACTTCGGTATGACGGCCTACAAGGGCCAGGACGGCGTGCACGGCTTCATTCGCTCGCTCGCGTCAGCCGAACCGGCGGCTGGCGTCCGGGTCCGCATGATCGCCCGCAACAACGAAGTGCTCGGCGAAGCCCGCACCGACGCCAGCGGCCACGTCCTTTTTCCCGTCGGCTTGCAGCGTGGCGAGGGCGGCCAGGCACCGGCCTTCCTCTCCGCCGATGCAGCCACCAGCGACGCGTCCGACTTCGCCTTCCTCGATTTGACCACTGCAGCTTTTGATCTGTCGGATCGCGGCGTCAAGGGCCGCGATGCGCCCGGCCCCGTCGACGCCTTCACCTTCGCCGATCGCGGCGTCTATCGGCCCGGCGAGACCGTGCACCTCACGTCGCTGGTGCGCGATAACTCCGGCAAGGCCGCAAAATTGCCGGTCATCCTCATCGTCACCCGCCCCGACGGCGTCGAGCACAAGCGCATGGCGTTGGCCGATGAAAGCCTGGGCGGCCGCGTGGCCGATCTGATCCTTGGTGCGGGCGCACAGACCGGCACCTGGCGCGTCCATGTCCATACCGATCCGAAGGCCGACGCCATCTCGACGACGGCCTTCCTGGTCGAGGATTTCGTGCCCGAGCGGCTCGAGATGAAACTTGCAGCCGTTACCCCGGCACTTGAGCCTGAAAAAGGCGGCACCATCAAACTTGACGGCAAGTATTTGTATGGCCCGCCGGCGGCCAACCTAGCGGTCGAGGCCGAGATCGTCGTGAAGGCATCGAGCAAGGATGTGGCCGGCCTCGCAGGCTATCATTTCGGCCTCGCTGACGAGAAGATCGCACCTGCGCGCAAAACGCTGGAGGGCCTACCGGAAACAGACGCCACCGGCGCTGCACTTTTGCCCATCTCGCTGCCGCAGATCGAACGCACGTCCCGCCCACTCGAGGCCGATGTCATCATCAAGCTGCGCGAACCTGGCGGCCGCACGATCGAGCGCATCATCAACATGCCCGTGGCAGCGTCGGGCCCACGCATCGGCATCAAGCCGCTGTTTGGCGTAGCCGGTGCCGCGCAATTGCAGATCGGCGATGGCGAGACAGTGTCCTTCGATGCCGTTTTGGTGGACGCCGCCGGCCAACAGATTCCGACCAAGAACCTGAAGTGGGAGCTGTTGCGACTTGATCAGCGCTGGCAGTGGTATAACCGCGACAACGAATGGATGTACGATGCACAGACATCGACACGACGCATCGCCAGCGGCACGCTCGATAGCGCAGGCACCGGCACGCAGCGCATTGCGACCAAGGTCGATTGGGGCCGCTACCGGCTGGAAGTTTCAGCCATCGATCCTGCTGCCCAGAGCGATGCGGCCCCGCTGGTATCCAGTGTGATCTTCAATTCCGGCTGGTGGCAGGAAGAAGCGGCCGACAGCCCGGAAATGCTCGACATCGCGCTTGACAAGCCAAGCTACAAGGTCGGTGAAACCGCTCGCGTCCGCATCATGTCCAAGACGGCCGGCAAGGCGCAAATCGCCATCCTGGGATCTGGCCTCATCGCCATGCAGGACGCAGAACTGCCGGCGGGCGGGGGCGAAATCGCGGTCCCCGTGACTGCCGCCTGGGGTACCGGGGCCTACGTCACCGCAACCCTTTACCGGCCGTTGGATCAGGTCGAAAAACGCATGCCCGGGCGCGCGCTCGGCCTCAAGTGGCTGCCCGTCGACGTCGACGGGCGCACATTGCAGGTGACGCTTGGCACGCCCGAAAAGGTCAAATCGGCGACCCGATTGATGGTGCCGGTCAAGCTCGCCGGTCTCGCCTCAGGCGAGCAGGCGCGCGTTACCATTCATGCGGTCGACGCCGGCATTCTCAATCTCACCCGCTACGAGACCCCGAAGCCGCACAACTGGTTCTTCGGCCAACGCAAGTTGGGCCTCGAAATACGCGACTTCTACGCTCGCCTCATCGACGGCATGAAGGCCGAGCGCGGCCGCCTGCGTTCGGGCGGCGACGGCGGTGCGGGAGACTCAATGTCGCTCTCCGGCGCGCCGCCTGTCGAGGCGACGCTGGCGCTGACCTCCGGCATCGTCAACGTGGGTGCGGACGGGACCGCCAGCGTGGCGTTCGACCTGCCGGACTTCAACGGCACGGTGCGACTGACGGCGGTCGCCTGGAGCGAAGGACGTGTCGGCTCGGTGGCCAAGGATGTCATCGTGCGCGACGCGGTTGCCTTGACGGCTGCGGCACCGCGCTTTCTCACCCTTGGCGACGAAGCCCGACTGCAACTGGACTTGCACAACGTGGAAGGCCCGGCCGGCGACTATAAGGTCAGCGTCGTCAGGCGTGCGACCGACGGCGCGACGGCGGCGGCGCAAGACTTGGGTGCCGCCACCATCGCGCTCAAATCCGGCGAGAGGAAAGCCGATGCGATCACCCTGAAACCGACCGATATCGGCCTGATGACGCTCGATGTTGCGGTGCGTGGCCCCAGTGATATCGTCGTCAAGCGCACGCTCAGTTTCGACGTCAAGCCGCCGGCCGGTGACGTCAAGCGCACTACCGTCGCAACCTTGTCGCCGAAGGGCGGCAAGCTGGTGCTGTCGCCCGATCTTTTGGCTGACCTCATCCCCTCCACCGCCAAGGTCACAGCTCACATCGGACCGCTTGCCAGCTTGAACGTGCCGGGCCTTTTGTCCGAACTCGACCGTTACCCCTACGGCTGCGCCGAGCAGACGACCAGTCGCGCGCTGCCGTTGCTCTATGTCAACGACGTGGCGCGGCAGATCGGCCTCGGCACCGACACGGCATTGAAGGAACGCGTCGCCGGTGCGATCGAGCGCGTGCTTGAAATGCAGGACAGTTCTGGTGCGTTCGGCATCTGGGGGCCGAGCAACGGCGATCTCTGGCTGACCAGCTATGTCACCGATTTCCTCTTGCGCGCCAAAGAAAATGGTTACGTCGTGAATGCGAAGGCGCTGAGCCTCGCGCTCGACAAACTGGCCAACAGCGTTGCCGTCGAGCAGGACTTCACCAAGGGCGGCGAGAACCGCGCTTATGCACTCTACGTTCTGTCTCGTGCGGGGCGGGCGTCTGTGGGTGAGTTACGCTACGATGTCGATACGCGATTGGATAAATTCGCGACTGCTTTATCG
>JANXYD010000493.1 GCA_025350265.1 Hyphomicrobiaceae bacterium
GGAAACCGTCGGCCTGATGGGCCGCAACGGCATGGGCAAAACCACGCTCATCCGAACCATGCTGGGTCTCGTCAAGCCGCGTTCGGGTAAAGTGAGCGTCGACGGCCACGACGTCACCGGCGCGCAACCGTTTCGCATTGCCCGACGCGGCATCGCCTACGTGCCAGAGGGCCGCGGGATCTTCGCCACGCTGCGCACGATCGAGAATCTGACGCTCGCGGAACGTCCCGGCATTGATGGCGCGAAGCATTGGACGGTCGATCGCGTGATGGACTTGTTTCCGCGCATCCGCGAACGCGCTGATAACATGGGACATCAATTGTCGGGCGGCGAACAGCAGATGCTGGCCATCGGCCGCGCACTCCTCACCAATCCGCGCGTGCTGATCCTGGACGAAGCCACCGAAGGCCTGGCACCGCTGATCCGCGACGAAATCTGGAAAACCATCCGCCTCGTGCGCGACGCCGGCATCGCCACCCTCGTCGTCGACAAGACCGTTTCCGAAGTGACCGCCGTTGCCGATCGCGTCGTGGTGCTGGTCAAAGGCGAAACCGTTTTCGACGGCAAACCGCAGGCGCTGCTCGCCGACGAAGCGTTGATGCATCGGACGCTGGGGGTTTAGAGTACTTCCGGATAAAGCGTGATGACCCTAGTCCAGACGCCGTCGTCACGGAATTTTGCCCGCCCTTTCGCTGCGAAAAATATCCGGGCTATTGACCCGTCGGGATGGCTCGCAATGGTCAATCCAATGTTGAGCGGTCAAGGTCCCGGACAACCTCAGCGCTGAAGTGGCGCTTCGGTTTCCGGGATGACCAATACTGGATTGGTTTAGAAAATAACGGTCAAGAATTTATGCGGTACGGTGTGATAAGGCGAAGTCACACGCTAGGGTCGTTCCGGTTTTAGTTGAATCGTGGAACGACCCTAGCTCCTTGTTTTGTCGTGCTTCTTATCGGAAAACCGCTACACACTTTATCCGGAAGCACGCTAACTGCGCAACCCGCTCATCTCGGCGATCGCGTCGGCGAGGTGGGGATCGGCGATGTTCTTGGCACCTGCCGCGACACGGATCTTATGCGCGCGCGCCAGCACGTCGGCGTGCGTAAACCCGTGCGGCGGGTCGAACTTGTAGCAGGCGAGTTCGAAAATATGGCCGAGCGGATCGCGGAAATACAAGCTGTCCATGAAGCCGCGGTCGATCTCGCCGGATGAGTCGAACCCACGAGTTTTCAGCCGCGCCGCAGCCTGTGTATAGGTCGCGCGCGAAACGATGAATGCCAGATGATGCAGGCTGCCGGCCTTCAGCGGCGTCGGCCGTGAATCTTTCTTCCAGGTCTCGCTGGTGAAGACCGTGATCAACCGCCCGTCGCCGGGATCGAAATAGAGATGGTTCTGGGTGTCGTCATCGAGATTGGGCTGCTCGAACACCAGCGGCATGCCCAGCACGCCCTGCCAGAAATCTACCGAAGTCTGCCGGTCGGCCCCCATGAACGTGATGTGGTGCACGCCTTGCGTCTGGATGCGGACGGGATCGTTGCTGGTCATCTCAATACGTCTCCACATGATATCGGCCGCTCGAACGCATGTCGGGTTTGAGGGCGTTCCAGTCAAGACCCCCGGCGCGGCAGATATCGGCCAGTGCCTCATCGACGCCGGCTTCCATCCCGCGCAAGCCGCAGATGAACACATGCGTCGCCGGGCTTTGCATCAGACCCGCCAGCGCCGGGCCGTGCTTGCGCATCCGATCCTGCACGTATTCCTTCGGCTGGCCCGGCAATCGCGAAAAGACCAGATGCTTTTCGAGCAGCGTTTCCGGCACTTTCTGCAGCGGCCCGAAATACGGCAGTTCCTCCGGCGTGCGCGCACCGAAATACATCACCAGCTTGCCGCCTGCACCTTCTAACGCACGCCGCCGCCGTTCGGTGAAGGCACGGAACGGTGCCGACCCCGTGCCGGTGCAGATCATGATGATGTTGGCGTTGATGTCGTTCGGCATCAGGAACGTCGAGCCGAATGGGCCGGTGATGTTGACCTTGTCACCGACCTTCAAGTCGCACATGTAGTTCGACCCGACGCCTCCCTCTGATCGCTTGATGGTCAGAGACAGATTGTTGCCGTTGCGCTTCTCGCCGTCGCGCGCCGACGCAATGGAATAAAGCCTGATGTCGTGCGGTTTGCCATCGGCGCGCGTGCCCGGCACGACGACGCCGATCGATTGCCCCTCCAGTACCGGACATTGCTGGTCGCCGAACGCCAGCACGATATGGCGGATATCACTCTCCGCCGACGCCGCGGTGATGCGGAAATTGCCCTGCACGATCGCCTCCAGCGGCTTTGACCGGCTGTAGAGACTGACGGTTGGCTTTGCCGCACTGGCGGGTGCCACGGCCTTGCCGCCCGAGCCCTTGTGCGCGTCCGCCAGCATGGCGCCGACCTCGGCGTCGAGCGCTTCCATCGCTGCCGTATCGGCTGCGCTCAACGCTTCCTGCTTCGGCAATTCAGTCCAGCCGAATTGCTCCTTGAGCGAATAGAGCCGGCCCGGTGCGACCGTGCGCCAGTTGTCGATTGAGCCCGTAGGACAGGGCGAAATGCAATCCATGCAAAAATTGCACTTCTCAACGTCGACCACATAGTTCGTGTCGTCGTGCGTCACCGCGCCCACCGGACACGTCGCTTCGCACGTGTTGCACCGAATGCAAATCTCCGGATCAATCAGGTGTTGTTTTTTGACAGTTTCTGTCGTGGTGGTAGTCATCGGATTACTCTGCTCTCATTGTCGCATTCAATACTTTCGCGACGCGGCCCGTTCCGACTATCGTGTTGCCTTCCTGGATCGTGAACTCCAGACCCTCAGAAGGCTTTCCGAATTGATACTCTGGAACGGTGAAGATCATCAACGACCGTACCGTTGCGCCGAGCTGAACCCATTCCAGATCCGGGAAAAGTGTTGCGCACCATTCAGCATGCCGGTTTCGCCCATCTTGTGATCAGGCCGATAGTTGGAACTGACCGCAGAATTTCGACCGCCCTCCAAAGTCGTTAGAAAACGAACTTCGGCCTCTATGTCTGCTTCACGGCGCATACACGACTCCGTCGTCGGCCAGCCCGTAGGTTGGGTCAAGCCGTTCGCGCGACCCAACGCCGCAAGTTCGGTGGCCGCGTCTGTTGGGTCGCGCTAAACCGCTTGACCCAACCTACATTTCTTGGCCCAACCTACATGTCTGTTGTTGGGTCGCGCGAAGGCTTGACCCAAACTACACGCCATCGCTATCGCGCACATTCAAAACTTGCCGCTTCCGCCACGTCGCCGCTCTTGTATTTCGGCCACGTCGGCCATTGGCACAGCGGGCGCGCGCGCGCGACTTTCGGAGTGGCCTCCACTGATTGCTCGGCCACCTCCAGCGCGCCGGGTGCCTTGCCGTGCTCGACCCAGTCGGCCAGCACCGCCAGCATGTCGACATTGGCCGGCGCACCCGATCCGACATGATCGACGCCGGGTGCCGTATAAAGCCGCATGAACCGCCGCACCGATCCCAGGCCCATGTCTTTGACGACGGCTTCATAAAAGCGGATGCCGGCATACGGGCTTTGCGCGTAATCGGCCATGTGCTCAAGCATGATCAGCTTGCCGCCGTGGACTGCAAATGCCGAAAGATCCGGATTGGTCGAATCCATCAACGCAGAAACCTGTTGAATGCGCTTCATGTGATCGTCGGGCTTGTAGGCCGCAGGATCGAGCGCCGGGTTGCGCGCGAAGACGTGCCGCATCGCGCCGCCGCCATACACCCAGACGATGCCGTTGGTCGGCTCCGGCGGGTTCGTGGGCGCGGTCGTGCCAACCCACCACGCATTCCAGCCGCCGGTCGGACCAAACGCGGGCGTCGCCTCGCCCGACACGCCCCAGCCCGGATAATCGTCGAGACCATTGGCCAACTCACGTTTGAACTTGAACGGCGCATGCAGGGTTTGCACGGCCTTCACCTGCGCGGCGCTCAAGCACGTTTCGGCGGCCTGGTCCGCTTTGCACAGCAATTTGGCAGTGTCGAAACGGCGCTTGCACGCCACGGGGTTCGAAACCAAGCCATCCTTGGCACCATCGCCTTCGTCGCACGCAGCCAGCACCGCGTCATGTACCAGCTTCACGTGCGCCGGCGTCAGATAGCCCTCGCCCCGCGAGACCATGCCGGCGCGCCAACTCGCATGGATCAAGCCCGTCCAGTTGATCACCGGCACGCGAGCGAAGATGCCGTCGAAGTCGCGCGGGTAGCGTTGCGCCATCGTCAGCGCCTCGCGGCCACCTTCGGATGAGCCCATGTAATAAAGCTTGTCCGGTCCACGGCCGTATCCGAGCTTCATCGTCGCAACAGCCACGTCGCGCACTTTTTTGTATGACGCATGCGCGAAATTGACGAATGCCTCGTCGTTGGCCGCAAACGTCTGCACGTCCTCGCCGGGCTTGTTGGCGTGACCGGAATCGGTGCCGTACGTGACATAGCCCTGTGCCAGCGGAGACGCCTTGTCGAACGGGAATGCCGGGGGCAAACCAAGACCGGTGATCAACACGCCGTTGAATCCGCCGCCGCCATATTGCAGCGAACGCCCGTTCCATTCGGCGGGCATATTAATTTCGAAATTGATCGTAGGTGCATTCGTGTCGATCGGCGCGATGTGGCCGAGCACTTTGCAGAATGCCGGATTTGCCGGCGTGATGCGTGCGGCCGGCGTCGGCCCGCGTTCGGCCACCGCCAGCGGTGATGCTGCCTGCAGCGTCGCGCTGTCGATCGTCGCTGGCCCACTCTTGATGCCGATCGCCGACGCGGGAATGGTGCGAACCAATGCAGCGCAGGTCCGTTGCGCGTCCGCCGCCAGTGGCACCGCCAGAGCTGGCCTGATCGACATCAGCCCGGCGCTGCAGCCGAGCGCCAAACCAAGCTTTATAAAACCGCGCTTCGTGCGATGCATTCAATCCCCCCGTGGCCCGGCCCGGATCGAACGCGCCCAGGCTCCGGCTGTTGTTTCCGTAACCGCGCGCCGCGTCAATGCGCGGTTTGCGTGTCGGGTAAGAAAATGCCGGCAGGCCGAAGTTCACGCCGCGCTTTTTTCGTTCGTCATGGTCGCGAAGGCGACCATGACGAAGGATTGTGCGCAATGGACGACTACGCGCGTTGGCGTTATCAGGCCCGGTGGATTTTGACGTATTCGAAATCGCCACCCTTGTTATCGATGCCGACCTTCGGTGCGCTGATCCAGCCGGCATACTTGCCGCGCTCCCAGCATGGCTGCATCAGGCTTTCGATGAACGCGCCGTCGTCCGAACTCGGGATCCACTGGTCGCGCATCTTGGCCCATTCGGTTTCATTCAGCAGCTTTCCGTCGGGAGACACCTTGACGCCCTTGAACTCGCCGATGTGGCGATGAAACGCTACAGACGGCAGCGTCAGCGCGAACTTGATGCCGGCCTTCTCGATCACCTTGTTCCAGCGGTTCACACCGCCCTGGCAATCCTTCACGTAATCGTCGCGCAGCCGCATGTTGAGCGCCGTCAGCGCCGGTTCCTCGACCATGCGGATCTGCCCATCGACGAACTTCAACACCGGATATTTCGCAGTCGTCAGCGCGTGATCGTCTTCGATCTTGGTTTCCATGTAGCGGCCCTTGAGGCCGCCGTTGTAGAAGTTTGCTGCGTTGGTCGAAATCTCAGATCCGAACAGATCGAGCGAGAGCGAGAAATGCAGGTTGGCTTTTTTCTGTATCGTCGGTAGATCGATGACGCCAAGCGCGCGCACTTTCGCAATGTCATAGGGGTCTTCGATGCCCGCGGCCTTCATCGCTTCGCAGGTCCGCTCGATGGCGCGGCTGACGCCGGTTTCGCCGACGAACATGTGATGGGCTTCCTCGGTCAGCATGAAGCGGCAAGTGCGCGACATCGGGTCGAAGCCCGATTGCGCCAAGCTCTCCAACTGCATCTTGCCGTCGCGATCGGTGAAGAACGTGAACATGAAGAACGATAGCCAGTCGGGCGTCGTCTCGTTGAACGCGCCCAGCATGCGTGGCTTGTCGGCGTCGCCGGAGCGGCGTTGCAGCAGGCCGTCGGCCTCCTCGCGGCCATCCTTGCCGAAATATTTATGCAGCAGATACACCATCGCCCACAGATGCCGGCCTTCCTCGACGTTGACCTGGAACAGGTTGCGCATGTCGTAGAGCGACGGCGCGGTGGTGCCGAGATGGCGCTGTTGCTCGACGGAGGCGGGTTCCGTATCGCCTTGCACCACGACGAGACGGCGTAACGAGGCGCGATGTTCACCTGGCACTTCCTGCCAGGCTTTCTCGCCCCTCGATGCGCCGAAATTCACCAGCCGGTTTTCATCCTGCGGCGCAAGCAGAATGCCCCAGCGATATTCCGGCATTTTCACGTAATCGAATTTCGCCCAGCCCTTGGGATCGATTGAAATGGCGGTGCGCAGATAAACATCGGACGTTTGAAATCCTTCCGGCCCCATCGTCATCCACCAATCGATGTAGCCGGGATGCCATTGCTCCAGCGCCTTCAGCACACGGCTGTCGTCGGCAAGATTGATGTTGTTTGGTATCTTTGTCGAATAGTCGACGGCACCGGCTGATGTGGTGGACGTGGCGGTCATGTCATGTTCCTTCGTGTGCGATGCAACGGGATTTGAAAATCACTGTCATTGCAAGTTGCCAGATTTAGTTGCCGCGTCGAGAGTGGACGGATTATTACGCAACCAAGCCGGCATGGCTTTTTCTTCGATGCCCTGCTGGCGCGCCTTCAGCCATTTCTCCATGAATCGGATCTCGCGTCGCTGCGAAGCTATGATGCCGCCAGCGAGGCGACGCAGACGCGGATTGGTGCTGTACTTGAGCAAAATCTCGGCCTGATCGATGGCACCTTGATGATGTGGGATCATGCCACGGACGAAATCGACATCAACGTCGTTGGTGTAGTCCGACGACATGTCCGTGTGCATCTTCTGTGCCGCAGCCGCGTAAGCCTTCGCAGCCTCGGTCGTAGGCGGACCAGCCTTGGGAAGTCCCGCCAGCGGGGCGGCACTCTGTGGGCCCTGCTGCGCATGTTGATGATCAGGGGCTGGCGCATTTTGCGCCTGCGCATCAGCCATCGAAAGCCCGGCGATGACAGCCATAACAAGACGCGATGTACGATTTGTCATGATGCCAATCTCACGGTTCACGTCGACTTCAGAGGTCGTAGGTTGGGTCGCGCCATCTGCTTGACCCAACCTACGCAATCTACACCCTCGTCTTGTCGAATTCAGCCTTCAGGCCGGTGCCATAGCGTTTCAACGCGCCGTCCGCGCCGACGGCGTTGGGGCGCTGGAAAATCCAGTTTTGCCACGCGGTCAGGCGGCCGAAGATTTTCGTTTCCATTGTTTCGGGACCGGGAAAACGCAGGTTGGCCTCCATGCCCGTCAGGCCGTCGGCCGAGAAACTTGCGCGCTCTTCGAGGAAAATGCGCACTTCGTCGTCCCAGTCGATCTCGTCGAAGGCCGTGGTGACAAGGCCAAGATCTTCGCACGCGGCGGCGTCGAGCGTCTTGCCTTCCATCTTGTGCGCGGCATCGACGCTTTCGGGTTCGCCGAGAAAGCGTGTCTGCAGTCGCGTCAACCCATTGCTCATCGGATACGCGCCGAAATTCTGCTCCGACAGCATCACGACAGCCGGTCCGCGATTGTCGCCTTTGCGCGTGCCCTGGAACATGAAGCTGCGGTCGCACGCGAAGACGATTTCAGCCAGCGTGCCGGCAAAGCACGACCCTGGCTCGACGGTAGCCACCAGCGAGCGCGACGTCACGTCGATGCGCTTCAGTACGCGCTTCCAGTAATTGTGGATTTCTCGCGCCAACCAGTCTTCCGGCAAGCCGGCCAGGAACGCATCGAATGCCAGCACGCGCCCGGCATCCCCCTGCGACTTGAAGACCAGCGTGCCCATCTCCAATTCGTTTAAGCGCAACTCGAGAATGGCGTCGTCGAGGTCACGGGCAAGCCGCAGCGGCCAGAACTGATCGCCGAGCGCGTGCAGGCCGCTTGCATCATCGGGTGGCGCATTGTCCGGCCCAAGGATTGTCACGGTGGCGCGGCGGCCAGCGCGGTCGATATCGACGCGCACGGTGCTGTACGTAATCGTATCGGCGGCGATCTGGCGGTTGAGCGGCGTCAGCGCGATACCCTTGGCGCCGACGGGTTTTTTCACTGTCGCCGCCAACTCCGCACACATCGCCTGCAGTTCGCCGTCGAATTTCGAATTGGTCGCGACCCTGTCGACCAGTCGCCATTGCACGGCGCGCTTGCCCTTGACGCCCTCTTCCGTCGTGCAAAATGCATCCGACAGGTCGCGCCGGACCTTGCGCTTGTCGGTGACGCGGGTGAGCCCGCCCGTGCCCGGCAGAACTGCGAGCAACGGAATTTCCGGCAACGACACGGACGAATTGCCGTCGTCGGCGAGAATGATCTTGTCGCATGCCAGTGCCAGCTCATAGCCGCCGCCAGCCGCCGTGCCGCGCACCGCGCACAGGAATTTCTGTCCGGAATGCTGCGAGCTGTCCTCCATGCCGTTGCGTGTTTCGTTGGTGAACTTGCAGAAGTTGACCTTGTGGCTATGCGCCGATCCAGCCAGCATGCGGATATTGGCACCGGCGCAGAATACTTTGTCCTTGCCGGATTTGAGCACGACGACTTTAACGGCCGGATGTTCGAACCGCAGCCGCTGAAGTGCGTCCGCAAGTTCAATATCAACGCCGAGGTCATAGGAATTGAGTTTCAGCTGATAGCCCTCGAACAGCCCTGCGTTCTCGTCGATGTCCATGATCAACTCGGCGCTCTCGCCGTCGGCACGCAGTTTCCAATGCCGATATTTCGCAGGCTCGGTTTGAAAATCGATGCGCTTGGCACCCTTGAGCTCGGCCATTGCTATCACCTCGGTTGTCGCCGGTTTGCACTACTCAGCGCTCAAAAATGCATAATCATGCATACTGCGCGCAAATGTACTATGTCAACATGAAATATAATTCACTAATCACGCAGTTTGAAGCGCTGAATCTTGCCTGTCGCTGTTTTTGGCAAGGCCTCGATGAATTCCACCCAACGGGGATATTTCCACGCCCCCGCCTTCGCTTTCACATGGTCTTGCAGGCTGGCGATCAAGGCGTCGTTCACCGCATGCCCCGCCTTGAGCACGACGACCGCGCGTGGTTTGAGCAGTCCGTCCGCATCCTGTTTCGGCACCACCGCCGCTTCCAGCACCGCTGCGTGCGAGATCAGTGCGCTTTCCACTTCGAACGGCGACACCCAGATGCCCGATACCTTGAACATGTCGTCGGTGCGGCCCTGGTAGGTGAAATAGCCTCCGCCATCGCGCACGTATTTGTCGCCCGATCGTGTCCACCCGCCCTCGAAAGTCGACCGGCTCTTGTCGCGTTGGTTCCAATACCCGTCGGCAGCGCTCGGACCCGCGACCAGCAGTTCGCCCACCTCGCCGTCCGCAACGTCGCCGCCCGCCTCATCCACCAACCGCACCTGATATCCCGGTACTGGTTTGCCGCTGGTGCCGTAGTGCACGTCGCCGGGCCGATTGGAGACAAAAATGTGCAGCATCTCCGTCGAGCCGATCCCGTCCAGAATGTCGACGCCGAATTTTTCCGCCCAAGCTTTGCCAACCTCCGCGGGCAGTGCTTCGCCAGCCGAAATGCACTGTCGCAAGCGCTTGGACGATGCGTCCCGCGTGCCGGCCTCGAAGTTCAGCATCGAGGCGTAAAGTGTCGGCACACCGCCGAACAGCGTCGGCTGATGCTGTTTCAACACCCGGAACACGCTTTCCGGCGTCGGCCGATCCGGCAGCAGGATTGTCGTTGCGCCCACCGAGAGCGGAAAACTCATCGCATTGCCGAGACCATAGGCAAAGAAGATCTTGGCGGCCGAGAATATCACGTCGTCCTCGCGAATGCCGAGCACGCCTCGCCCATAGAGTCGCGCCGTTTCCATAGGGCTTGTATGGATATGGCGCGTGCCCTTCGGCATGCCGGTCGAGCCTGAGGAATAGAGCCAGAACGCAACCTCGTCGGCGCACGTGTCGGCAGCTTCGGCGGTCGGTGCCTGGTGCGCGAGTTCGCCGCGAAAATCGAGCGCGAACGGCGGCGCGACGCCACCCGCCACGAACACATGCTTCAGAAACGGCAGATCCTTCAGCAACGGCTTGACCGTTTCGACGAGGCCAGCCGAAACCACGATCGCGCGCGCCCGGCTGTCTTCGAGGATGTATTTGTATTGCTCAGCCGTCAGCAGCGTATTGAGCGCCACCGGCACTACGCCTGCCTTGATCGCGCCCCAGAACGCCGGTGGGTAATCAATCGTGTCGAGCATCAACAGTGCCACCCTCGCCTCGCGCGGAATGGCATATGTATGCATCAGGTTTGCCATGCGGTTGGTGCGCTCGACCAGCGCGGCGTAGGTCAACGTCTCCGTTGTATCGATGAAAGCGGGTTTGTCGCCGCGTCCCGCCGCGATGTGCGCGTCGACCATCGCGGTCGTCGCATTGTAGCTGCGTGGATAGTTCATGACGACGTGTCCCCTGCGCGAATAGATCGCATGCTACATCATCGGCGGGAGCGCTCGCAATGCTTTGTCCAGGTGCTTGCGAACGATCGAGTGCGGCTTTGCGCTGGAGCGGCGAACAGCGTAGCCTGCGGGCGAACCGTCCGCCGCAACGAGGTCACCATGCGCCCGATTTCGAATTTCGCTGCTCGCGACGTGGCGGCTCTGCTGCATCCGACCACCAACCTTTTTACCCATCAGACGCACGGCCCGCTGATGCTGGAAAAAGCCGAGGGCGTGTACGTCACTGATACGCACGGCAAGCGCTACATTGAAGGCCTGGCAGGTCTGTGGTGCACGGGACTGGGCTACGGCAACGAAGAATTGGCCGAAGCTGCCCGCGCGCAGATGACCAAGCTGTCGTTTTCGCATTTGTTCGGCGGCCGCAGCCACGAGCCGGCCGTCGAACTGGCCGAGAAAATCAAGGCGCTGGCCCCGTGCCCTACGTCCAAGGTGTTCTTCACCTCGTCCGGCAGCGAAACCAATGACAGCCAGATCAAGCTGGCTTGGTATTATAACAACGCCGTCGGCCGCCCGAAGAAGAAGAAGATCATTTCGCGCATGCGCGCCTATCACGGCGTCACCATCGCCACCGCCAGCTTGACCGGGCTGCCGGTCTTCCATGCCGACTTCGATCTGCCGATGGCCGGCGTGCTGCACACCGATTGCCCGCACCATTATCGTGGTGCCGAAGCGGGCGAAACCGAGGCTGAGTTTGCGACGCGGCTGGCGGCCAATCTGGAGGCCATGATCGAGCGCGAAGGTGGCAACACGATTGCTGCTTTCATTGCCGAGCCTGTGATGGGCGCGGGCGGCGTGATCGTGCCGCCGGATACATATTTCCCGAAAATCCAGGCCGTGCTGAAGCGGTACGACATCGCCTTCATCGCCGACGAAGTGATTTGCGGCTTCGGCCGCACCGGCAACTGGTGGGGCTCTCAAACCCTCGGTGCCGAACCCACTACCGTGTCGATGGCAAAAGGCATCACCTCGGCTTATTTTCCGCTCGGCGCGTTGACGGTTCCCGAGCACGTGCATGACGCGCTGGTCGAGCAAAGCAAGAAGCTGGGCGTGTTCGCGCACGGTTTCACTTATTCCGGGCACCCGGTTGGCTGCGCGGTCGCCCTTGCGACCATCGCGATCTACGAACGCATCGACATCGTCGGGCACGTCCGCAAGGTCTCGCCGACGTTCCAGAAGCGGCTCCGGGCGCTGGCCGATCATCCGCTGGCAGGCGAGGCGCGTGGCGTCGGCCTGCTCGGCGGCCTCGAACTCGTCAAGGACAAGCGCACGAAGCAGTCGTTCGACGGCAAGGTTGGTCTGGGTGCCAAGGTCGTTGCGCTCGCTCAGGACGAAGGCCTGATCTGCCGCTCGGTTGCCGGCGACACCATCGGCGTCTGCCCGCCGCTGATCATCACCGAAAATGAAATCAATGCGATGTTCGACATGCTGGCCAAGGCGCTCGACAAGGCGCATGCGTGGGCCAAGGCGGAAGGTCACCTCGCGTGAGGTTCGCTTAATTCGCGATGCCGACGATCGAGCGTGTGCACTCGCCATAAAACGAACTGTAGTGTGAGCCTAAGGCGCAGGCTTGCTTTGACGCCGTTGGGCGTCCGAATAACCCCGATGCTGCGCGCGGCCCTTGATGTGGCGACGCCTCGGCATAAGCGAAGGCGGCCACCGTCATCAGCATCAGCGCCGTAAGAATGCCAGGGGCTTTCATGACTATTGTTCCGTTCGGCCGACCGGCTGTCGCGATCGTTGCCGTAGCTTAAAGTTTTGCGCGGGCGAATGCTGCGAGTTTACGGCCACGTCGTTAACAGGCCGTCACCGCTGTCGCGGTGTCGGCGTTGATCAAGGGTATAGTCCCGTCCGGCTCCAATCGGTGTCGGCACGCGAGCGCCGGAACAACAGGCGCTGATGCAGCCGGAACGGCCGGTCGTGCCAGAACTCGACGTCCAGCGGCGTCACGCGAAATCCTGACCAATGTGGTGGGCGTGGAATAGGCCCGTCGCCATAGCGTGCCGTGATTTCGGCGACCGCCGCCTCCAGCGCCGTCCGGTTTTTAAGCGCGCGCGATTGCAGCGATGCCCACGCCCCAATCCGCGATCCGCGCGCCCGGCTGGCGAAATAGTCGTCCGCTTCCGCGTCCGAAGTCGTCGATACCGTGCCGCGGATGCGCACCTGCCGCCGGAGCGATTTCCAATGAAACAGCAGCGCGGCCTTGCGCCCGGCGAGCAATTCGGAGCCCTTGGCGCTCTCGACGTTCGTGTAGAACACGAAGCCACGCTCCGGCCCACGCTCGCAGCCATCGAGACCCTTCAGCAGCACCATGCGCACATTGGGCATGCCGTCGGCGTCAGCGGTTGCTAATGCCATGGCATTCGGATCGTTGATTTCACGCGACGTCGCATCCGCGAACCACTGCTCAAAAAGTGCGAAAGGATCTGCAGCATCGGCGAAATCCGGTGCGTCGCTCACGTCGCGTACGTCAGGTCCAGTTGTCAAAATACTCATGTCCACACCGTCGAAAACGCCACCGGAAAACCAATCGTAACAGTTTATTTACGCTGTTTCCGCACTCTTGTGCAGGCCCGCGCGTTTGTTTGACGCGGGGCTGCGCGGCGAGTTCGGTACTGGCGTTTGAGTGGTGGTGAGTATGCGTAAAAATTCAGGGCACGGCGTCAGTGCCTCCCAAGCAACAACTGCAGCGCTGGCGATGAGCCTGCTGTCCTTGGCGACGATCGCAAGAGCTGGCGATGAAATCGTCGACGCGTCAAAACCCTTGCAAGAGCAGCAGCTCGCCGAGCCGCGACAACGTGGAAACGGCGACATGCGTATCGCCGCTACGCTCGACGATGGCGACGCGGTCGCAGCCCTCGACGGCATTCGCCTGGCCCTCACCGAGGTGGGTGATGGTAGCAGCTATGTCTGGCACCGCCGAGATGGCGTCTTGTCCGGCATGGCGCAGCCGAGCGCCTCGTACAAGGACACGCTCGGCCGGCCATGCCGCCACATTCTGGTGATGCTCAATACCTGGGGCCGTTCGAGCCGCATCGACGGCGTGGCCTGCCGCACCGCGTCCGGTCGCTGGCAACTCGATGGCTGACAAGCCACCGAAGACGATGTCAGTGCCACCGAAGACGATGTCAGTGCCACCGAAGACGGTGTCAGTGCCACCGAAGACGGTGTCAGATGATGCCGAGGTCGGCCAGTTTCAGCGTGTGGTGATCGGTGCCGACGTCGTAGATGTTGATACCGTTCAGGATCACGGTATCGTGCCACGTGCCGCCGCCGAGGGTCTGGATCATTGCATCGTGGCTGCCGTCGGCTTCAACATGGTCGACGATCTTTACCACTTGGTCGTACGTCGCCGATTTGATTCCTTGGCCTTTGAGAAAGTCCGACATATCCAGCTTATCGCTTCCGATCTGGAAATCGGTGACGGTGTCGATATGGCCGACCGCCACATATTTCTTCATCCACGATAGCGTATCGCTTCCGGCCCCTGTCGTAATCGTGTCGCCGCCGCTTTCGCTGTAATAGCGATCGTTTCCCGCACCGAAGACAAAGGTGTTGGCGGTGTTGGCCTGCCCGTGCACGTCATTGCCGTAGTCGGTGCCAATCAGTGCGTTGAAGCTCTTGACCGTATACGTGGCCATCACCGCGCCCGTTACCGGATCTAGCAGCGTTGCGGTGTAGAGATCCTGGTCGATTACCAGCTTGCCGGCCAAATGCGAAAAATCGACGGTATCGTTGCCGCTGCCGCCATCGAGCGTCTGATTGCCGAGGCCTGCCACGATATAGTCGTCGCCGCTGCCGCCATAAAGCTGCTGGTCACCGTTGCCCGCCACCAGCAGATCGTTTCCGGCATTTCCGTAGACGAGTTGCGCGCCGTTGCCGGCATAAAGTTGATCGTTCCCGGAAAAGCCGGTGGTGATCACGCCGTCCCCATTCATCGCATAAATCAATTTATCGATACCTGCAGTCATATCGGGCTCCTGACAAAAATCAGTACTCATTGCATTTATTTTGACGCAATAGCCCTTGCCAGTTTCTTGCCAATTTCGAGACAAGTTTAAGCAATAGTTCGTAAAATTTCGACTTGGTAAATGCGCGTTCCGGGGCGCTTGGCCACTAAGTTTTCAACAGGCGCCGCTCCCAGGCGCTGCCACCGAGCGGCGAATCGGCTATCGGCTGCAGGGGCGTCGACGACCGTCGGCATTACGCGGCCGGCGCGCGGTCCGCAGGCTTCATGAGGTTGCAATGGCAAAATCAAACGCCGAAATAAACCAGATCACGGAAGCGAGAATGCATATGGGCTTGAAAGCACCGAGTTTGATTACGTTCCTGCTGTCCTTCATCGTCATGATGGCGGTCATGTTCGCCAAATTCTTCGGTGCCAAGATTCCGTTGCTGAACGAGAACACGGAATTTGCCGGCCTGCTGCTGGCTTATGCGGTGCTTGCGCTCGGCTGCCTTCTGCGGTCACTCTGACGCTAATGTAAGCGTCGGAAAGGTAACTTCGTGCAACGCAACCCAACTCTGTTCATTACCGGCGGCTCGCGCGGCATCGGTGCGGCGACCGCGCGCCTCGGTGCTGCCGCCGGCTTCGACGTTGCCATAACATATGTGTCAAACGCTGACGCAGCGGCTGCCGTCGTGCGCGACGTCGAAAAAACCGGCCGTAAGGCATTTGCCGTCCAATGCGATACGCAAAGTCCTGCGGCCATCGAGGCGGCGTTCGCCGAGGTCGATCGTCGGTTCGACCGGCTCGACGCATTTTTCAACAACGCCGGTATTCTCGGCCCGGCCGCGCGCTTTGTCGACATACCCATCGCTCAGCTGACATCAGTGCTGGCGGTCAATACGACGGGGGCCTTCGTTGCCGCGCAAGCAGCCGTGCGCCGCATGTCCACCCGCCTCGGCGGCAAGGGTGGCGCGATCGTCAATATGTCATCGATCGCAGCCAAGCTCGGCGGTCCGTTCGAGGCGACCGACTACGCGTTCTCGAAGGGTGGTATCGACACCCTCACTGTGGGATTGGCGAAGGAGTTGGCGGCCGAAGGTGTGCGCGTCAACGCCGTACGTCCGGGGCTGATCTATACCGACATTCACGATAGCAGCGGTATCGCAGGCCGCGTTGAAAAGCTGAAAGCCAACGTGCCCATGCAGCGCGGCGGAACCGCCGAGGAGGTGGCCGAAGCCGTGCTTTGGCTGCTGTCGGACAAGGCGTCGTATGTGACAGGCACGCTTGTCGACGTGGCCGGCGGCCGTGGTCTTTGAGGCTGCGTCGTGCGGACGGATAAGTAAAATGAGCCGTTGCACAAAAAATACGGGGTTTCCGTTGCCAGAAACCCCGCAGTACGCAAGCTAGAGACGCAGGAGGCGTCAGCCCGCAATTCAAAGCTAAGCGGTTGCTGCTGATTGGTCTTGCGATCTTTTGCGATAAGTGAGTTGATAATTACGCATGAAGTAAATTGAATTTCTTCACCAATTATTTACCAACCCGTTTGAATGCCTTTTGCTATAATTCTGCGCCAATCTCGCTACATGTCAGCGTGGCCGACACACAGGAAGCGAGCAAGGCATTTTCGGTTCGATTGCGTCCGCAGCAGTGACGTTCGGCGCGTTCCGTCTGCTGTCGATGGCGGCGATCTTGCCATGATCCGCAAACGGCTCGGCATGTCCGGCCAGAGAGAAGCTGGACCAAGCGGGACGCGGTAGCGAAGAGCCAAGGTCGTTTCGTTGCTTGGGAGCTGCTGCGGCAGGTCACATTGCAGCACTCAGGTCGTATGTCGATCTTGGTGACTTGGGCTTCCCGGTGGCATGCGCTATGAGACGGGGCGGTCGCTTTCCCGGCACCGCGTGTGACGGCCCGGTATGCTCAATGGTTGCCTCGACGACGCTTGCTTCACAAATCATTCTGCCAGCGTCGCTTCGCGACGTGTGGCCCTCGGACGTGACGCCGACCAGCGACTACGTTTCCGCCGTCCAGCACATGCGCGACGGGAAGGGTCATCTGTTCGTCACCGGCCGCGCCGGCACCGGCAAGTCGACCTTGCTGCGCACCCTGCGGGATCTGGTAACCGACGAAATCGTCGTGGTGGCGCCGACCGGTCTCGCGGCTGTCAACGTCGGCGGCCAGACCATCCATTCGTTTTTCGGATTGCCGCCGAGACTGGTGCGTGGCGACGATATCAAACGCAGCCGCAACGGCCGCATCATGCGCAAGCTCAAACATCTCGTGATCGACGAAGTTTCGATGGTGCGCTCCGATCTCATGTGGGCTATCGACCAGTCTTTGCGCATCAATCGCGGTCAACCGCGCGAACCGTTCGGCGGCGTGCGCTTGATGATGTTCGGCGATTTGCATCAGTTGCCGCCGGTCGTGCAGGAACACGAGGTGGCCGATCACCTGGAAGAAACCTTTGGCGGCCCGTTTTTCTTTTCCGTGCCGGCGCTCATGGAGGGCGAGGGCACCGCTTTGCTCGAGCTGGAACAGGTTTTCCGCCAGAGCGAGGGGCCGCTGCTGCGCGTGCTCAACAAAGTGCGTGAAGGCAGCGTCGACGAAGACGATCTGACGGTGCTCAACGAGCGCGTCCGGCCTATTCGCACGTTGGCGGAAGGCGAAGTGTTCGTGATCCTCACGCCCACCAATGCCGCCGCTCAACGTATCAATCTAGCCTATCTCAACGCGCTCAAGGGCGAGCCGCGCACCTACACCGCTGGCATGACCGGTGAATTCAACCCGAGCGCACAACCAACCGACCAGGCTTTGACACTGAAGGTCGGCGCCAAGGTCATCATGTTGCGCAACGATGCGGATCGCCGCTGGGTCAACGGTTCCATTGCACGCATCGCCCGGTTGGAGGAAAAGCGCGTCTACATCGAAATCAACGGCCGAGAGCACGAGGTCGAGCCGACGTCGTGGGAAAACCGCCGTTACGCCTACGATCAGACGACGCAGAAAATCGTCGAAACCGTCGCTGGTACGTTTACGCAATTTCCGGTGCGGTTGGCGTGGGCGATGACGATCCACAAAAGCCAAGGCATGACCCTCGATAACGTCTATCTCGATCTTGGTCGTGGCACGTTTGCGCACGGTCAAGCCTATGTTGCGCTGTCGCGTTGCCGCACACTGGAGGGACTGACGTTGGCGCGCCCTCTGCAGCCCCGCGATATCATTTTCGACAATAACGCCATGCGCTATCGGGACGTGTTTCATCCGCTCAATACGAAATAGACCTGAGGCGGATTGACGCATATTTGTGCTGCGTTGCGGAAAAATGTTGCACTGCGATATGTTTCGCGGTATTAACACTTATCCGCTGAACGTCGCCCCTACAACGAGGACTTGAGAATGGCCGTCGAATTCACCAAGCAAGCCGAAGAACTTGTCAAAGCCGCGCGTGAAGTGCGCATTCCCGACAACGTCAAGGCGATGGCCGAAGAGAGCGTTTCCAATACGCGCAAGGCCTATGACCAGTTGCATTCGGCGACGCGTGAACATGCGGCCCGTACCGACACGGTGATCGCCACCGTGCAAGCCGGCAGCAAGACCATCGCCGATAAGCTGCTCGCCCACTCCGCGACGAACGCCGAAGCGACGTTTAATGCCGCGCTGCAGATTGTCCGCGCACCGACCCTTCCGGAAGCCGCTCGGCTGCACGCCGAATTCATGCAGAGCCAGTTCGCTTTGGCCAGCACTCAGACCCAGGAGCTGTTCCAGCTTTCGAGCAAGCTTGCGACCAGCACCATGGAGCACTTCCAGTCCGTCGCTGGTAAAATGTTCTCGCAGGTCGGCAAGACAAACTGATCTTTTATTGCTTTTGATGATTTGCAATCGGCCTGGGCATAGCTCGGGCCGATTTTTTGTGGTGCAATAAATTTTCTTCGATGTTGCAAGATTGGTATTGCAGCAGCGCCGTCGCCGCCGCACACTGTGGCCATGTTAGGTGTCCCAGCAAAAGTTGCGATCCGAACCGTGCGCGCCAGCGATGCGACCGCACTTGCCGCGGTTTTCGGCGACAGTTGGCGGTTGGCCTACACCGGGCTCATCCCCACACCCCATCTCGATCGTGTCATTGGTCGCCGCTCAGAGGCTTGGTGGCTTTCCGCTTCACGCGCCAAGGAACGTCACATCGTCTTGGAATTTGAGGGTAAGGTCGCCGGCTACGCGTCGTTCGGCCCGGCTCGTACGCGCGGTCGCGTCCAAGGCGAAATCTACGAACTCTATCTCGGGCCGATCTATCAAGGCGTGGGCCTCGGCGAGCATTTGTTCGAGGCGTGCCGTCATCAATTGGATCGCGCGCGATGCAAGGGACTGATCGTCTGGGCCCTGGCCGACAACACGCAGGCGACCAACTTCTATTGGCGTCGCGGCGGTCGCCCCGTTGCTTCGATCACTGAAATCTTCGGCGGCAAAAAGCTTGAGAAAATCGCCTTCACTTGGCCCTGACGCGCCCGTGGTCTGATGACTGTCATCCCATGCACGGTGCGGAAATTTGCTTCGCAACGCGCGGTAGCTGACGTTATTTGGTGATATCGCAGAGGTGGCACGCGAGCCGCGATCAATCCCCGCCCCGCCTCCCAACCACTCCGTCGATGAATTCGGCAATCGCCGCCAGCACCGCCGCTTCCTGATCGCGATGCGGGGTATGTCCGCATGCGGCCAGCACTAATCGCTGCACCGACCCAACTGCCGCTTCGGCAATCGCATCCAGCTGCGCCAACGTGCCGTATTCGTCATCCTCGCCCTGGATCAGCAGCGCCGGCACGGTCAGCGCCTGTGCCTCCTTGGCTAGATTCCATGTCCGAAAGCGCGGGTCGAGCCAGATTTTTGACCAGCCCAGAAACGCATCATCAACGTGGGTGTGGTGCCGTGCCAGCCGCTCCCGAAGATCGGTCTTCTCGTATGTCTCCGCCACCCGCGCGATGCTCTCCACCGAGATCGGCTCCACCATCACATGCGGTGCCATCAGCACGACGGCGGTCGTCGCCCGCGTGCTCATCGCCGCGTGGATAAGCGCAATGGAAGCACCGTCCGAATGCCCGATCAGGATTGGTGCTTGAATGCCCAGTTTATCGAGCAACGCCGGCAGCACATCCAGCGCCTCGTCATGCATGAAGCCCGGTGCTCGCGGTCCATCCAACCCCGCCGACTTTCCGTACCCGAACCGCGAATACACCACGGCCGGCGCCCCCACCCGCCGCGCCACATGATCAGGAAAATCGCGCCAGAGGCTGACACTGCCCAGCCCCTCGTGCAGGAACACTAGCGGCGGACACCCGGTGGCGGCGTCCGGAATCAGCCGCACCTCGATCTCGCGTCCATTGATGTCGATTTGCGGCAAAGCTCAATCCTCCGTCATTGCAGCGGCAGTTTCAGCCGTCCGACGGCCGATTGCAATTATGCCATGGCGTTGCATCTCTCAGGCTTGCTCGCAGCCAGCCGTCTGCTAACTTCCGTCTACACAAGCGGCATCGAGCAACGTTGCCGCATCGAGGAGGAAGTCTCATGCAGTTGTCTCGAATGGCCGCAGCGCTTGCGTTGACGTGCGCCGCCTGGCTGCCCGCCGTCGCGCAGGATAAGCCCGTCGAATTGAAGCTCGCCCATTGGGTTCCGGCGTCGCATCCGTTGAACAAGGCGATGGAAGATTGGGGTGCTGCGGTCAACAAGGCCTCGGGCGGCTCGATCACCGTCAAGGTTTATCCCGCGCAACAGCTCGGCAAGGCCTTCGATCATTATGACATGGCCCGCGACGGCATCGCCGACGTGACCTACGTTAACCCCGGCTATCAGCCCGGCCGCTTCCCCATCATCGCCGCCGGAGAATTGCCGTTTCTCATCAAGGACGCCAAGACCGGGTCTGAAGCGCTCGACGACTGGTATCGCAAGTACGCCGCCACCGAGATGAAGGACGTCAAGTATTGCCTCGCCTTTGTCCATGATCCCAGTTCGTTTCACTCCAAGACCAAGAAGATCGTCGTCCCCGGTGACATCAAAGGCATGAAGATCCGACCGCCGCACGCTACCTTTGCCAATTTGGTCACCGAATTGGGTGGCAACAATATCCAGTCGAGCGCCCCCGAAGTGCGCGACGTGCTCGAAAAGGGCGTGGCCGACGCGGTTGCGTTCCCGTGGGGCTCGCTGGTGCTGTTCGGCGCTGACAAAGTCACCAAATATCACATGGATATTCCATTCTACGTGACCACGTTCGTCTGGGTGATCAACAAGGATAAATACGCTGCCCTCAGCGATAACCAGAAAAAAGCTATCGACGGCAACTGCAATCCGGAAGCTGCCGGTCGCGTGGGTGGCCCCTGGGCCGAGTTCGAAATGGCCGGTCGTGGCAAGGTGAAAGCCCTGCCCGATCACGAAATCTATACCCTTACGCCCGAGCAGATCGCCGAGTGGCGCAAAGCCGCAGCCCCGCTCGAAGCAAAGTGGGCCGACGGCGTCAAAAAAACCGGTGCCGACCCCAAAGTCGTCATGGACGAATTGAAGGCCAGCCTTACCAAATACGGTGCCAGCTTCTGATCCGTCTTGGCTTCTCCCCATCACCTTTGATGGGGAGAAGGACCGGGGTGCGGATGGGCTGCCCCTAGGACGTTACCTAGTCGCCGAAACTGTTTATTTCTGGCATAACTGACTGCTCCGCTTCCCAGCGGGGCAGGCGTCGCTGTTTCTCGGAGTTTTCTCATCTTGTTCTGATTGCAGACCCATTCACCACCCATTCAGGCCTTGTCCGGCAAGGGAGTGGCCGAAATCGCCTGATAGAGCCGCGTATGTCACCCCCTGTCTACCGAGCCTCAAACCATGTCTGAAGCCCTCGACCCGACGACCCTGCAACGCCAGCGCCAGCCGCTTGTTCTGACCACCCCCACAGGTCTGCAATCGATCGACGAGCTTGGACAGCGCCGTCGCATCGTCATCGCGCTGAACGTCACGACCTATCTGCTCATGCTTTGGTTGGCGGCGAGCGTGCTCGGCTCCGGTGGTTGGACGGCGGTCGGTGCGGTTCTGTTCGTCGGTTTCGCGCTGGGTACGCCCTGGACCGTCCTCGGCTTCTGGAATGCGGTGATCGGCCTCTGGCTGTTGCACTTCCACACAAATGCAATCGCCGAAGTCGCGCCCTTCGCCGCAGCTGGCGATATCGCCACGCCCATCACCATCAAGACAGCCATTTTAATGACCGTCCGCAACGAGGATCCGGCCCGCGCCATCCTCCGCCTGAAAACGGTCAAGGCCAGCGTCGACGCCACCGGCGAAGGCAAGGCGTTCAGCTATTTCGTACTCTCCGATACCAACGACGACTCGGTTGCAGTCATCGAAGCCAAGGCCTTTGCCGACTGGAAGGCCTCTGATCCAGACGGCGACCGGCTGACCTATCGCCGTCGCACAAACAATACTGGCTTCAAGGCAGGCAACGTCCGCGAATTCTGCGACCGATGGGGCAACGATTTTGAACTCATGCTGCCGCTCGATGCCGATAGCGTCATGAGTGGCGTCGCCATCGTCAAGCTCGTCCGGATGATGCAGGCCTATCCGAAACTTGGCATCCTGCAGTCGCTCGTCGTCGGCATGCCGTCATCGTCGGCGTTCGCCCGCACCTTCCAGTTCGGTATGCGTCACGGCATGCGCGCTTACACCATGGGCCAGGCCTGGTGGGTTGGCGATTGCGGCCCGTTCTGGGGTCACAACGCCGTCGTTCGCATCAAGCCGTTCCGCGATAGTTGTGAGTTGCCGATCCTGCCCGGCAAGCCGCCGCTCGGCGGTCATGTGCTCAGCCACGATCAGGTGGAGGCCACCTTCATGCGCCGCGCTGGCTTCGAGGTGCGCGTGCTGCCCGTCGAGAACGGTTCGTGGGAAGAGAACCCGCCGACGATGCTCGATTTCGCCAAGCGTGACGTGCGCTGGTGCCAGGGCAACATGCAATATCTCAAGCTGCTCGACACGCCCGGCCTGCACGCCATGAGTCGCTTTCAGCTCGTCTGGGCCGTGTTGATGTTCGTCGGGCTGCCCGCCTGGACGGTGATGATCGCGCTGCTGCCACTTGCCGCCTGGCAGGCGCAAGGCATCGTTGACTATCCGCGTGGCGCAGCAATCTTCCTCTATTTGCTGTTCTTCGCCATGTATCTGATGCCGAAAATCGCCGGCCTCGCCGACGTCGTGCTGACCAAAGGCGGCATGAACCAATATGGCGGCCCCCTGCGCTTTGTGGCCAGCGCCGCGCTCGAACTGGTGTTCTCGTTTCTGCAGGGTGCCATCTCGACCATCCGCACCACCATCTTCATGGTCGGCTTGGCCTTCGGCAAATCCGTAACTTGGGGCGGCCAGAGCCGCGACGCCTACGGCATTTCCTGGCGCACTGCCGTCGAGAACCTTTGGCCGCAAACCCTGTTCGGCGTCGTCGTCTGCGGTCTGCTCTATGCCATCTCGCCGACCGTACTCTGTTGGAGCTTGCCGCTCACTGCGGGTTACCTCGTGTCGATTCCCTTCGCCGTCGTCACCGCGTCGCCGGCGCTGGGCCGTCTGTTCCAGAAGATCGGCCTCTGCGGCATCCCCGAAGATTTCGCCCCACCCAAGGAAGTCACGGCCGTGTTGGGCGGGTAACTGCAGGTGGCGCGGCGCAACCGGCGCTTCTACGGCACGAGATGGGGCGCTACCCACTTGCGCACCAATATGGCGCGTGTGATCGGTGTCGAATCCGGCGTTGAGTTGCTGTACCGCGTGAGCAATCGGTGCCATTCTGCAGCCACAACTGCTAACAAAGAGGTTAACAAGATGTTGCAGCGACGGGTGACAAAGGGATTGATCGTCTTTGCCCTGGTTGTTGGGTTTGCAAGTGAGTCTCCTAACGCTCAACCGTCCTCAAAGTCTGAACAAACGCAGATAATGATCGTCGGTCGAGGTAAAGACAAATGCAGCGACATTGGTAAATTGGACGATGCTCGACGTACAGGGTGGGTTCTGGGTTATTTGTCGGGACTAGCCTCAGCTCTCCAAGTTAATTTTCTCAAAGATCGCGACATGATCGACATGCTCAAAAAGATATCCATCCAGTGTCGTTCAACGCCTGAAGCTTCACTAGCCGAGGCGATCGATGTCGTTTTGCGCGATCAAAAAATACTCAAAAGATGAAATGGTTGGCTCAAGGCATTGCCGGCCGCCATTGACGACTGAGAGAGCTGTTAATGCGGAGCTGGCGTCAGCTGCCCCTGATCGTGACGCCGGGCAACCTGATGTCGACTTTCGACCGCTGGCCGTCCCACACAAGATAGCCTAGCACCGCGACTGCAATCACCAGTCCGCCGATCAAGAAAGCTTTCCCATCCATTTGTTAGTCCCCCTGAAGTGTTGACACTGTTAACTCGGTGACGTCGACAAAGGTTCCGCAGTCTGATCGATCTCCACGGCCACCGGCTGCAACTCGACGGCAGTTCTGCGCACGAGCTTCGGGCCGGCACGTTTCAGCTCCCACACCCCACCTTCGGCTCGGTTTACCGCGACCCGATCAGCCGCTAGAACCGCAGTTGCCCTTGCCGCATAATAGGGTGCCCGCCCGTCCACCCCGGAATCACCAATGTTCAAAAAAATCCTGATAGCCAACCGGGGCGAAATCGCCTGCCGTGTCATCAAGACCGCGCGTCGCATGGGTATCAAAACAGTCGCCGTCTACTCCGATGCCGACCGTGATGCCCTGCATGTCGAGATGGCCGACGAGGCCGTCCACATCGGCCCCCCAGCCGCCACCGACAGCTACCTTGTCATCGACAAGATCATCGCCGCCTGCAAGCGAACCGGTGCCGAAGCAGTCCATCCTGGCTACGGCTTTCTTTCCGAACGCGAGGCCTTTCCGCGTGCGCTGGCCGAGCACGGCATCGTCTTCATCGGCCCCAATCCCGGTGCCATCGCCGCCATGGGCGACAAGATCGAGAGCAAGAAGGCTGCCGCCCGCGCCAAGGTTTCGACGGTGCCTGGCCACCTCGGTGAAATCGCTGATTCAAAGCATGCCGTCCGCATCGCCCGTGAGGTCGGCTATCCCGTCATGATCAAGGCGTCGGCCGGCGGTGGCGGCAAAGGTATGCGCGTCGCCCACGACGACGCGGAATGCGAGGAAGGCTTCGGCTCCGCTCGCTCCGAAGCCAAGGCCTCGTTCGGCGACGATCGCATCTTCATCGAGAAATTTATCGTCAATCCCCGTCACATCGAAATCCAGGTGCTGGGCGACAAGCACGGCAACGTCATCTATCTCGGCGAGCGCGAATGCTCCATTCAGCGTCGCAACCAGAAAGTCATCGAGGAAGCGCCGTCACCGCTGCTCGATGAAAAAACCCGTCGTGCCATGGGCGAACAGGCCGTCGCGTTATCGAAGGCGGTCGGCTACGACAGTGCCGGTACGGTCGAATTCGTCGCCGGCCAGGACCGTTCGTTCTTCTTCCTTGAGATGAACACGCGCCTGCAGGTCGAACACCCCGTCACCGAAATGATTACCGGCATCGATCTCGTCGAGCAGATGATCCGTGTCGCTGCCGGTGAACCGCTTGCCATCAAGCAGGCAGAAGTCAAGCTCAATGGCTGGGCCGTCGAAAGCCGCATCTATGCAGAAGACCCCTACCGCAGTTTCCTACCGTCCATCGGTCGCTTGACGCGCTACCGTCCGCCGGTTGAAGGCCCGCTCGGCACCGGCACCATCCGCAACGATACCGGCGTCTTCGAGGGCGGTGAAATCTCGATGTACTACGATCCGATGATCGCCAAGCTGGTCACGCACGCGCCAACCCGCTTAGAAGCCATCGAGTTGCAGGCTCAGGCTCTCGATGCCTTCACCATCGACGGCATCCAGCACAACATCCCTTTCCTCACCTCCATTATGCAGAACAAGGTCTGGCGGTCGGGCAAACTTTCCACCGGCTTCATCAGCGAGGAATTCCCGGATGGCTTCATCGCACGCGTGCCCGCCGGGGACGATCTCGAAACCTTGATCGCGGTCGCCGCCGCCATCGATCATCAAGGTAACGCCCGCCGTCGTGCCATCAGCCGTCAGATGAGCGGCCCCGCCGTGCGCTTCGCCTCCCATCGGGTCGTCACCATCGGTGCCCTCGCTCGCGCCGTGCAGGTCGAAGGGCAGATCGGCAATCCGACGCTGGTCACCTTGCTCGGTGACGACGGTGGCCGTCAAAAGACGTTGACGCTGGTGTCAGCCTTCTGGCCCGGCGAACCGATGTGGCAAGGCACCATCGACAACCGGCCGATCTCCATCCAAGTGCGGCCGATTCTCAACGGTCACGATCTCGCCTATCGCGGCATTGCTGCCCGCACTCACGTCTATACAGCGCGCGAAGCGGAGATGGCTGCGCTGATGCCTGCCAAGGCCGCAGCGGATATGTCCAAGTTCTTGCTGTGCCCCATGCCCGGCATGATCAAGGTGCTGCATGTCGCCGAAGGTGCCGACGTCAAGGCTGGCGATCCGCTCGCCGTGGTCGAGGCCATGAAAATGGAGAACGTGCTGCGCGCCGAACGTGACGGCATCGTCAAGTCAGTCAAGGCGAAAGCCGGCGAAAGCCTCGCCGTCGATGCCGTCATCATGGAATTTGCCTGACACAATCGCTGTCGACGCGCTCCGTCGTGCCGTGCTGTAATTGCGCGGCTAACTGAAACGGTTTTAAGCGGGGCGCACATTGCCATGAACCTTCTTTTTTCCTTCAAGGGCCGCATCGGCCGCGCGCAAGACTGGCTCGCCGGGTTGGGCTTGCTGGTCATCTGGATGGTGCTGCTCGGACTGGTCGTCGCCATGTTTCCGCCGATCCAGACCGCGCCTGGCCAGCCGCCCGATATTCCGCCCGCATTGCTGGGCGCAATAGCGATATTGTACCTCCCCATGCTCTGGATCTCGCTCGCTCTCAGTATCAAGCGTGGCCATGATCGCGGCCGATCGGCCTGGTGGCAATTGTTGGCGCTCGTGCCACTCGCCAACATCTGGCTGATGATCGACCAAGGCTTCCTGCGCGGCATCGATGCTGTCAACGAATGGGGGCCGCCCGCTGTCCCCAACGTACAGATTGCCTGATCGAGAGCACGGCTCGTCATTCCTGACGGCGAGCCGCGTTTCCATAAGGGCACGCATCAGGTCTTCGCCGGCCTGAGTTGTGCAGTAACGGCACCCCTTAACCGCACGCTAACTATTCCCGGTAATCTCGCAGCAACCTTGCCATGGCATGCTGCGGACTTGAGCCGGAGTAGACCCATGCGCCTCGCCTATGCAAACAGCCCCAGAGATTGCGATGCTACGACCGTCCTTTCGGTCGCACGCGGCCTGCGAGCGGTCGCTGTGGCCGTCAAAGTGCATGCGCCCTCAGCGCTTCCGCTGCTGCGCCAATTGATCGATCCGCGTGGCCGCTGCAACCGCCAAGCTTTTCTTTATATCGCGCTGGCGTTTCTAGCTCTGCAAGCCAGTGTGGCGGCGGTGCTGTGGGTATGCGGCATCGAGGTCGACGCGGAAGCCACGCTGATGTTGAACGCGCCGATCTTCTGGATCGGCACCACCGTTTGCATCAAGCGCCTGCATGACATTGGTCGTCGTGGCTGGTGGCTGCCGGGTGCATTCGCCATCTGGTTTGCATCCGCCTTCGTCATCGCCACCATCGTCTCCATGATTCTCGGCCCGGAGGCTTTGGCCGAAGGTCAGCCTGTCTATTTAGCCATGTTCGCAGCCATCTGTCTGCCAGCGCTTGCCGCCTTGCTTTGGCTCCACACCTCCGACGGCATGAACAGCGCCAACGCGTTTGGTCCGCTGCCCACCGGCCTCGGCCTTTCCATGCCGCGGTCCGGTTATCGTCGCCGTCCGGCGCGCACTTTCTATGCCGCGAGCGCCCTATCGTGATGTCTTTCAAGCGCTGACCGGTTTTGCCGGCATTGGCATCTCCCCCACGTTTCACGTAAACGACCCTCGATCGCGCCTCACTTGATAGGCGCACCACGATCAACACGAGGGACCCGCCATGCGTTCATTCCACTACCCCGGCCGTTCGCCGGTGATCGCCCGTCACGGCATGTGCGCCACGTCGCACCCCTTGGCCTCGCTCACCGCCATCGAAATCTTGAAACGTGGCGGCAACGCCGTCGACGCCGCAATTTCCGCCACCGCTCTGCTGTGCGTCATCGAGCCTGCCATGACCGGCATCGGCGGCGACTGCTTCGCACTCATTCACAAGCCCGGGACCGGCCTCATCGGCCTCAATGCCTCCGGTCGCGCGCCGGCCGCCGCCACCTGCGCATGGTATGCGGACGCCGGCATCAAGCAGATCCAAGTCACCACCCCACACGCCGTCACCGTTCCTGGTGCCATCGATGGCTGGGCCACGCTGCTGCGCGATCACGGCACCATGTCGTTCGCCGAGGTGCTCGCCCCGGCGATCGACGCTGCCGAAAACGGCTTTGCCGTCGCTCCACGCATCGCGCATGACTGGGCGACACTTAAGGCCAAAATTGATCTCCATGCTGGTGCGCGCAAGCATTTGCTGGTCGATGGGCGTACGCCGCGCGCCGGCGACATCGTGCGTTTCAAGGCGCTTGCCTCCACTCTCAAGGCGATCGCCCGCGACGGCCGCGATGCTTTTTATGCGGGCCCAATCGCTACCGATATCGTCGCTGAACTGCGCGCGCTCGGCGGCCTCCACACCCAGGCCGATTTCGCGGCACAACGGGCAAGTTACGTCACACCCATTTCAGTCCCCTACGCCGACTGCGAGCTCAACGAACTGCCGCCCAATAACCAGGGCGTCGTTGCGCTCCTCATGCTCCGCATGTTCGACGCCATCGCACTTCGCGATCATGCGGCCTCGTCGGTCGATCGCTATCACCTCATGCTCGAATGTGGCCGCCTGGCCTACGCAGCACGTGACGCTTTCGTCGCCGATCCAGATCACGCCAAGGTCGGCGTTGCCGCCATGCTGTCGAAAAGTTTCGTCGCCGATCTGGTCGCACGCATCGATCCTAAGCGCCGCATATCCAGCCTCGGCCCCATCCCACTTCCGAAAGGCACCGATACGACGTGTCTCAGCGTCGTCGATGGAAACGGTATGGTGGTGTCGTTCATCAACTCGCTCTTCTCCGGCTTCGGCTCCGGCATCGTCACCGCGAATACCGGCGTCGTGCTGCAGAACCGCGGCACCGGTTTCGTTCTTGATCCCGGCCACGACAATTGCATCGCGCCGGGCAAGCGCCCGCTGCATACGCTGGTGCCCGCGCTTGCAACTAAGGCCTTAAAACCTTGGCTTTCTTTCGGGGTGATGGGTGGCGCGTTTCAAGCGGCTGGTCATGCGCACGTGCTCGCCAACATGGTCGACTATGGCATGGACGTGCAGGAGGCGATCGATCATCCGCGCGTCTTCTTCGACGGCGGCGAAGTGCAATACGAAGCGCCGCTCGCCGGGCCGATTGCAGAAGCACTCGCAGCGATGGGACATCCGGTGGCACAGCGCGCCGATCCGTGGGGCGGTGGACAAGCGATCCAGATCGAAGCCGCGCGCGGCATTCTCATCGGTGGATCGGACGCAAGAAAAGATGGCTGCGCGATCGGATTTTAAGCGTGCCCCTGATTGACACGACGACTGTGAATGCGTTGAGGTGTGGTTACGACGCATTTGTCCACATGAAAGCGTATCCCGTGTACGCAATAATGAAAAATGCGTTTGCCGTAAGCTGTCGAACTTATGACTGTGACGGCGATCCAGATACCGATTCGCGGACTGGACATATAGCAACTGGAGAGAACACCATGGCCAAGAAAGCCGCTGCAAAAAAGCCCGCCGCCAAGCCCGCTCCTGCCAAGAAGCCCGCTGCGAAGGCGAAGAAGAAGTAATTACTGACAAGACCAATGTTGGGAGTTGTCCTGTGAGATCAGCCCGCGAGCGTAGGTGTGCCAAGGGTTCTCGTGCAAGTGCACGTACTGCGGCTTCACTTTACTTAGCAGTGTATACTGCGGCGCTGGTCTTGTCGGGCACTCTCGCCTCGGCGGCGACGATTTCCAATCGTGATGACAAGGAGCAGAAGCTCACCATCATCGAGGGCGACGTCACGGCGGAGCACTTACTGAAACCTCAGCAGGTGCTCGAGAAGATTTGCATGAAGGGCTGCATCATCAGGCTGAACGACAGCGAGGATGATGAATATCAGCTCGATCCTGAAGATGTCGTCTCGATCGAGGACGGCTACATGTATCACGATGGGCCCGACGCCCCCAACGCCGCGCCGGCCAACCAAGCGACGCCTGCCCAGCCAGCCCAAAAACAATAGTCCATCACGGCGTTGCTTGCGGTTAGTCGGTGGTCATGAGAGGCACGGCGATGCGGCAACTGCGCTCTGTGTTCTGCTTGCGCCTCTTACCTTTTCGCCTCTGCGTGATCGCCATGCTGGGCTCGGCGTGGCTGCTTACGTGGCATTACAAGCCCTGGGTATTAGTGGCCTTCGCCGTTGCGGCCGGGCTGTCCTTGTTGGGTGTTCGCGATCGGGTGCAGAGGCGCCACGCCATTTTGCGCAACTACCCCGTCATCGGCCATGTGCGCTACCTGGTCGAGGCCGTGCGCCCGGAACTACGGCAATATCTGTTCGAGAGCGCGACCGACGGTACGCCGTTCAATCGCGAACAACGCTCCATCGTTTACCAGCGCGCCAAGATGGCGTTGGACAAGCGCCCGTTCGGCACCGAGATGGATGTCTACGGCGAGAATTTCGAATGGTTGAGCCACTCGATT
>JANXYD010000495.1 GCA_025350265.1 Hyphomicrobiaceae bacterium
TTTTTGCCGCACGATGGTGCCGACGCCGTGCTCGGTGAACAATTCGAGCAGCACACAATGCGGCACGCGGCCGTCGATGATCGAGACACCCTCGACGCCGGCTTCGACGACTTCGATGCAGCCTTCGATCTTCGGGATCATGCCGCCGGAAATGGTGCCGTTACGGATCATGCTGCGAGCCTCGTCGACGGTGAGGTCGGGGATTAGCTTCTTGTCTTTGTCGAGCACGCCGGCCACATCGGTCAGCAACAACAGGCGCTTGGCCTTCAGGCGGGCGGCCAGGGCGGACGCAAAGGTGTCGGCGTTGATGTTGAGGGTCTGGCCATCGCGCGTGGCACCGATCGGCGCAATGACCGGGATGAGGTCGGACCGGGCGATCATCTCGACGATGTAAGGGTTCACCTCGATGGGTTCTCCGACATAGCCGATGTCGACGGCCTGCATGATGTTGCTTTCGGGATCCGGCATCTCGGTGATCCGCTTGGCGATCATCAGGTTGGCGTCCTTGCCGGAAATGCCGACCGCCTTGCCACCTTGCCGGTTGAGGGCGGAAACGATTTCCTTGTTGATCGCACCGGCCAGAACCATCTCGACGATTTCGACGGTGGGCTTGTCGGTGACCCGCAAGCCGTGCACGAATTCGGACTTTATCTGCAATTTTTTCAGCATATTGGCGATTTGCGGACCGCCGCCATGGACAACGATGGGATTGACGCCGGACAGCTTCAGGAACACTACGTCCTTGGCGAAGGCGTCGGCCAACGCTTGATCGCCCATCGCATTGCCGCCGAACTTGATCACCACCGTCTGCTCGTCGTAACGGATCAGATGCGGCAGCGCCTCGGCCAGAATGCGGGCCTGCATATGCGCCGACGGCGGTGCCTCAAGTGCGGCGGGGAGCGCGGGCGCTGCCTGCGCGGATTTGCTGTCGTCAAGCGATTTGGCGGACATCGGCGGCATCCAAAAGTGCAGACACGCTGCTGATCACGGTAAGCCTCGGAACCGCCTGATGAATTGCGCGGCACGTCGGAGCATCGAGGGGTTATAGCGGCGTTGCGTCTGATAACAACGAAATTTGCGCGCATTTGACTGCCATTGTGCACACAGATTCATGCGCACAACGACGTGCCTTGATGCTGACAAGCAGGTAGGGTGGACAGCGTGATCGATGCGATCTGCGCTCAACAAACGTAAAGTCGGGGAACGGCCAACGCTCATGTCTCGCCAAGCCACACAGACGCAGCCGAACTCGGCCAAAAAGGATGTCGCAATCGCACGCTCGGCGTTTCTCGACGAGAGCCTGCAGAAAGCCAATCAGCTTGCCTTGAGCCAGCATCATGCCGGCGTTTCGTCTGAGCACTTGCTGTTCGCATTGAGCGAAGATCCGGAGGCGTTGGTGGTGCTCGGTGCCAGCACCGTCGACATCGACCGGCTGCGCGGCGACATAACAACGCACCTCGGGCAGCTGCCGCGCGACACGGCGGCGGGCAAGGCGGCGTTGCCGACGGCGGACCTGCTGAAGGTGCTCAAGTTGGCCGCGATGGCCGCGCAGCAGTCGGCACGACGACAGATCGACGGCGCCATCGTCCTTGCCGCGATCATCGGCGACGCGTCGACGCCGTCGGCGGGCTTGTTGCGCGCGCATGGGTTGACGTTCAACGAAGTTATTCGCGTGCTGCAGAAATCAAGCGCACCTGCGGCACCTGTCCCATCGCCATTGGCGGCCAACGGCGCGACCGCGCAACCGCCCGCAGCGCCGACGATCGCCGCGCCAGTGACAGCTCCGACCGCTCCAATCGCGCCGACAGCTCCAAACGCGCACGTCGCAGCGAGGGCAGCCGCGTCCGCTCGGCCTTCGACGGACGAATTGCTGGCATCGGTCCGGGCGCGACTACAGGAAAGTGCGCCGCCGCCGCCAAGGCGGATCGACAAACCTACAGAACGCATCGTTGCCACGACCGACGAAAGCGATCGTTCGGCGCTTGCCCAATCGCGCCCTGATGCGGCGCGGTCCGATGCCGCGCGCGTGGGATCAGAGCTGGATCAGGAGCGACGCGACGCGGTCGTGCCCAGTATCGCGAGCAAATCCAGCGATCACTCTTCGGACGACACGGACGACACGGACGACCGTGGCATCGCCGCAACAAGCCCACGCGCGCAAGCAGCAGCGCCACCGGCCGATAAATCACCGCACAGCGAAATGACTGCCGTATCGCACGCGGCGACGCAGGTGCGCAGGGACGGCGATGCCACTCTGGATCGCCAGCAAAGGGCAACGCCAGCAGACGATGGTCCGCATACGCCGGACGATCTGCTACGTCCAAAACAGCCGTGGCCAACGCTGCAACCGATCGGTTCGAGCGCGCCCGTCAAAGCCGCGTCGACCGTTCCGACCGACGATGCGGCGGCGACGCTGCAGCCACCGTTGCCATTGGTGCCGACCACGGCGCCGCGCGGTGTGCCGCCACCGTTGCCGCTGCCGAGCGTTTCCGCGTCCCTGCCGTCGCAGCCGAGGGCGACCATGGCATCAATGCAACCGGCTGCAGGCGTCGTGAGATTGCCGCCGGTTCCGCCACCCTCGGTGGATATGCGGAGCCTCGTTGCGGCCTTTCCACGCCGCTTGCGACAAGGCCAAACCGACGTCGTCGAAATCGTCGTGCCGCGTCGCGCGTTGGAAATTCCGCACGATCCCGGTCATCGCTGGCCGCCGTTGCGGGTGGCGACGATGCGGTTGCGCGCGGCCAGTGACGACGCCCATGTTCAACTCGCCAGCCCGGAAACACTATGGATCAGCCCGCCACGCGTGCATCAAGGTGCCGACGATGCAACGTGGCGCTGGCGCGTCACGCCGCGCAATAAGGGCCGCATCAAACTGAGCTTGTCCGGCGCAACACGCATCGTCGGCAGCGAGGGCATCACGGCTGAAATTCCATTGGGCGAAGAAAGCATCGAGATCGACGTCGCCCGGCGCGGCAGTCGTCGCGGTCTCGTCGGGCTGCTGGTGTTTGGCAATCTGATCGCGCTGGGCGTCCTCGCCATGATCATGAGCGGGCGGGCCACTGAACTTGTGCTGTGGGGCTGGGCCGCGCTGTGCCGTCTTGTCGGCCTCGCTTGAACACCGAGGCGCGATGCGCATTCTTGTCATGGGTGGCTACGGATTGATCGGCACGCCGGTGGTGCAACATTTGCTCGAGGCGGGGCATGCGGTCGTTGCCTTGGGCCGCGACGTGGCGCCAGCGGCACGCCGGCAGCCAGACGCGCAGTGGGTCAAAGCTGATCTCGTTGCGCTGACGAGTGCCGACGCGTGGCTGCCGATTTTGCGCGACGCAGCCGCCGACGTAATCGTCAACTGCGCGGGTGCGCTGCAGGCCGGTGCACGCGACGATGTCGATGCCGTGCAAGCCAAGTCGATGCTGGCGCTGTTTGCAGCAGCCGGACCTGCGGGCGTCACGACAATCATCCAGATTTCTGCGACGCGCGCGAACCCAACTGCAGAGACCGAGTTCATGCGCACCAAGGGCGTGGCCGACGCCGCATTGCAAACCAGCGCGCTGAATTGGGTGATCTTGCGACCGGGGCTGGTGATTTCGCCGCAAGCCTATGGCGGCACGGCCTTGCTGCGTGCGTTGGCGGCAATCCCGGTCGTGCAACCGGTGGCGTTCGGCGACAGCCTGATCCAGACGGTGGCCGCCGATGCCGTAGCCCAGGCGGTCGTGCAGGTGGTGGCCGGACAGATCGCGATGCGACGCATCTACGATCTGGTCGAAGACGAACCGCACACGCTGCGCCAGGTTCTCGGACGCTTGCGGGCATGGCATGGTTTGCCGGAGACGCGCGAAGTCGTTGTGCCCCAGACCATCGTCATAATCTTGGCGCGGATCGCGGACGGCCTTGGCTGGCTCGGCTGGCGGTCGCCTTTGCGAACCACGGCGATCTCCGAACTAAGCGCAGGCGTGCGCGGCGATCCAACCCCTTGGCGTGAGCAGACCGGGCGATCGCAGGCTTCGTTGCAGATAACTTTGCGCCGGCTGCCATCGACCGTGCAGGAGCGGTGGTTTGCGTGGCTATTTTTGGTGAAGCCGTTGTTAATCGCCGTTCTGGCGTGGTTCTGGGTGACGACGGGACTGGTCGCGTTGGCCGAGGTGGATTTCGCCACGGTGGTTTTGACGCGCCATGGATTGGCCGGCGAGACGGCTCGCAGCATTGTCGTCGGCGGCGCACTGATCGACGTGGCGTTGGGCTTGGCCCTACTGTGGCGGGCCTTCACCGGACATGCAGCCCTGGCCATGATCGGCGTTACGGTGCTCTATCTTGCAGGCGGCACGCTGATCGCTCCGGACCTGTGGAGCGATCCACTCGGTCCGCTGGTCAAGTCCGTGCCGGCGATGTTGCCGGCGGTGGCGCTGCTTGCGCTGCTCAGGGATCGTTGAATGGTGTTGCTGGATCTTCTGCGTTGGTTGCACGTGATCGGCGCGACCGTGTTGCTCGGAACCGGTGCGGGCATTGCGTTTTTCATGGTGATGGCACACCGGACGCGCGACCCGCATGTGATCGCGCACGTGGCCGGCACCGTCGTGATTGCGGATTTTCTATTCACGACGACGGCGGTCGTTGCGCAACCGCTCACGGGTTGGGCACTCGCGCGTCAAATCGGTTGGCCGCTCGGCGAAGGTTGGATCGTCGCATCGATCGCACTCTATGCGCTGACAGGCGTGTTCTGGCTGCCGGTGGTTTGGATCCAGTTGCGGTTGCGCGATCTCGCGCGTCAGGCGGTTGCCTCGGCGACGCCGCTGCCGCCGGACTACGACCGCCTCTATCGGTTGTGGTTTGCGAGCGGCTTTCCCGCATTCGCCGCAGTGCTGGCGATCTTCTGGCTGATGACCGCGAAACCGCATTTTGTTTTGTTTTAGAGTGCTTCCGATCGGATTTGAGCGCAGTCGCGGCGCCGACGACATGAATGATCGGCAACGACAATACCGCGCTGCCGCCATGATTCGCTCGCCGTCGCGTCAAAATGCTCCGTCATAGACATGCTTGCGCGCTCGACCTGCACCGCCCATTCGCATCGATCCGGTCCCCCAGCCTGATCTACGGGAACTCTCTCCACGGTGCCGGTCGAGCCGCTCACCCCACACAAGTTAAGCCCATTCTGCTTGCATTTTTAGTTCGGCGGCAGCAACGCGCCGAGCGCGAAGAGTGTTTTCAAAAATCGCACCGCAAGTATTGGCGAGACGTTTTCTGCGAAGCATCAGTAAAACCACTTAACTTAAAGTTAACCAGATCCCCGCAGAGTTAACCAGTCAGTCATTCTGATTCGGGAGTGCACTGGCATACTGGGCAACTTGAAAAGGAAAACTCCCATGGCGAAGATCGCAAAGACTGTGAAGACCAAGGCGAAGAAGGCTCCTGCCAAGAAGATCAAGGCTGTTGCCAGCGTCAAGCGCGCGGGCGCTGCGCGCCGCTCGTCGGCCAAGACCGCAACCAAGACGGCTCGCAAGCCGGCTGCTCGCAAGACCGCCGTCAAGGCTGTTGCAAAGACCGCTGTGAAGACTGCTGTAAAGACCCTCAAGGTCTGAACTGCTTAGCTCTTCTCACGAAGGGCAATGAGACATGGCGGGTGCTGGGCAGTTGCCCGCCAAGGATCACTCGGCCGGGACCACTTGATTGTGGTCACCGGCCGTGAGCATTTTTGGGGTTCAGTGAGTCGCGACAAAATCTTACTGAATTGACTAGGAATTTCTCAAAACCTAATTGCCATTCACTGGAAATATCCAATGTCCGTTGGAGATTTATCAAGCAGGACGCTTCAAAAAACTCAATTGAGACGCACAATCATCTGTTTTATCAGCAAAATTGTGGATTGGCGGCAACACTTCAACTGCTGAAAATCGAAATTCGAAGACTCACCGCGATTTACTTGTCAACAGCAGAATTAAAATTGTGCATAGTTGACTTGTCCGAAATGATTCGGACGATTTGAGAGAGGGAAATCCCATGGCAAAAGCTGCCGCGAAGAAAAAAGTCGCTGTGAAGAAGGCTCCGGCCAAGAAGGCTGCCGCCAAGCGCCGTTGAACCGCTGGGCTCTACGCTTCCGCCCTTTGCTCCCGGCTGGGCACTGGGGACAACGGGCTGACGCGCAGCAGCCTTTCGCAACGGACTGACTTTCGCATTGGACTAAAAAGAAACCGGAGCATCGCATCAGCGATCTCCGGTTTTTTATATTGCCCACGTGCGGCAACTGCTTGCCGATTACTTCAGCGCCGCTCATTCAGCCAGATGACACACCGCTTCAATGTTGTGGCCGTCCGGGTCGAGCACGAAGGCCCCGAAATAATTTTCATGATAATGCGGCCTCAGGCCCGGCGCACCATTGTCGCTGCCGCCGGCTTTCATCGCCGCATCGTAGAATGCGCGCACGCCCTCGCGCGTCTTGGCCGTAAATGCAAAGTGCACCGCGCCTTTGATCGGCTTGCCTGTGCTGATCCAGAATTGCGCCTGGGTGCCTTTGCCAAAGCCCGTTGCGCGCTTGTCGCCGGTTTCCTTGGACGACACCTCAAACAGCAATTCAATGCCGAGCGGCGCCAACACCTTCGAATAAAAGGCTTTCGAACGCTCATAGTCCGAAACCGAAATTCCCACATGATCCAGCATTGTCGTGCTCCGATGGTAATGTCTCGATGGCAAAGTTAATGGGGCACACCGGATTTAGCCAATGCAAAAGGCCCGCTGCTTTCGGCCGCGGGCCTTGTTGAAATCCCCGATCGCTATGTCTAGCAACTAAACCCGCCGCTCGACCATCAGCTTCTTCAACTCCGCGATCGCCTTGGCGGGGTTGAGGCCCTTGGGGCAGGTCTGGGCGCAGTTCAAGATGGTGTGGCAGCGATAGAGGCGGAACGGGTCTTCGAGATTATTCAACCGGTCACCCGTGCCTTCATCGCGGCTGTCGATTACCCAGCGATAGGCTTGCAACAGGGCCGCGGGGCCGAGAAAGCGATCGGAATTCCACCAGTAGCTCGGGCATGACGACGAACAGCAGGCACACAAGATGCATTCGTAGAGACCATCGAGCTTTTCACGATCCGGCCGCGCCTGCTTCCACTCGGTCGGTGGTGTCGGCGTCGTGGTTTTCAGCCAGGGCTCGATGGAGGCGTGCTGGGCGTAGAAGTTGGTCAGGTCCGGAACCAGGTCCTTGACGACATTCAGATGCGGCAACGGATAAATTTTAATCGCCCCGCTGACGTCGTCCATCGACTTGAGACAGGCCAATTCATTTTTGCCGTCGATGTTCATCGCGCACGAGCCGCAGATGCCTTCCCGGCAGGAACGGCGGAAGGTCAAGGTGCTGTCGATCTCGCCCTTGATCTTAATCAGCGCGTCGAGCACCATCGGCCCACAGGCGCTCCGATCGACCCAATAGGTATCCGTGCGCGGATTGTCGGCGTCATCCGGATTCCAGCGGTAGATCTTGAATTGCTTCCAGGTGCTTTTGGCTTTGCCCTTCGGCGGCGCATTCCACGTCTTGCCGGTGGAAACCTTTGAATTGGACGGCAGTGTCAGCTGAACCATGGAGGTCGTTCCGAATACTGGCAGGAGGCGGATGTTGCGGGGCACTTTTGGAGTATTGGTGGGCTCGGTGTCAACGCGTCAATGGTCGTGCACGATAAGCATGCGGCAAGCTGTCCAGCCGCGCTGGTCCAGCCAACCAGGCATGACCAGGTAAATGACTACAACCGGTGCTCCAGTCCTTTGTGCGACTTGAGTTCCCGCACCGTCGCCACCAGTGCTTCGGCAATGGCCAGCGTACCTTCGACGGTGGCCTTCAGGCTGGCGCGGCTGCTCATCAGCGCATTCAACTTCGCCTGCGCATCACCGAAGCGATTGAACACGGCTTCCGGCGGGTTGATCTCTCCATCCTCGATCGCGTTGGTGGCGTCAAAACTCGCTTGCGTGGCCAGCACCAGCATAGTCGCCACGTCATTGACGAGATGGATGAAGGTCTGCCCTTGTTGCGTGTCGATGCGGGTGCCGATGAGGCCAAACCGGAAAGCGGCGGCGCTGGTCGTGCCCTGCAGGCCGAACATCGGGCCCTGTCGAATGACGCGGCGCAGAATCTCGGCTGTGCCAAGACAGCTTGTCTCCAGGTCCTTCAGCACCACGTCGATACGGCGCTTTATGCGCGGACGGTCGGCTGTCCGGTCCTCCGCCAACCAGGCAACGGCCGCGATCGATGCGACGGCTCCCAACGCGGCGATCGCCGGCAGAACGATGGCCAGCGGTTCTGGAGCGGCGCGGCCAGATGCAACCACGTGCGCGGTCGAGCCTGGCGGTGCGGCCTTCGGGTCGCTGGAGGGTGGCGGCGTGCGGCGGAAAATGGCCATGGCCTCATCTAGCACGGGTTGAGACGCAGCGCGACCGGTTGCACGGCAATGTCTTCATCGGGCAGCACCGTTATCGACGACCTTTGCATCCGCCAAAATATGCAAACTGCTCTTTTTGCGTGACGCTCAGTGGGCGGCTTTCATGCCATTGAGTTCAGGCGGCGCTTTCATCCACAGCCCGTCAGAACGCCTGCGCCGAAGGCTCCGTCGGAGCCACCGCCCGACAGGGCGAGGACATTGACGATGGGATGGCCATTCTCGCGCACCGCTGCCTCGGCGAAAAGCCCCATATTCGGCAGCCGCGCCTTCAGCGTGTTGGCGATGTCGCGCGGCACTTGATCTCCCCAAGACCGCACCGCCGTCAGACCCGGCACGGTTGCCTTGTCGACCAGCGAAAGCGGAACAGCATTTCTCTCGGGTGCAATGGCGCAACCGACCAGCAGGGAAATCAGTAAAAGGAGACAGCCACGGACGCACATTCGCCCACCAGCTTCGCGCGTAAGTCGCGTCGACGACGACGGTTGCACCGATGCACCCGCGGCTTGGTGCTGGCAGCTTGGCGGCAACAACGCATTTTCGGATGCCAATCGGCGAAAAGACATCGTCCGTCCTTGTGCAACTGACAGGCAAGGAAGCTAGCGATCCGGTCTGAAAAACAAAAGCCCGCACGACGGCGGGCTTTGTATTTCAATATTCGAGATATTGGAGCGGGCGAAGGGGATCGAACCCTCGACCCCGACCTTGGCAAGGTCGTGCTCTACCGCTGAGCTACACCCGCGTCCTTAAGTAATCGACCGCGATCTAGCAGCGACGCCGTCTTATGCACAACGACGGAGGGCTTGGCAAGCGCAACATTTCGGACAGTTTGGCGACATCGTGAATTTATCTGGCGCGTACTGGAGGCGGAACGGCGGCCTCGCTCAATCAAGTGCATCCATCACGGCTCGCCCCAGGCGCGCGCCACTATCGAAGGCGTGCTCGGCCATGCGACCGAGACACCAATCCCCTGTCACTCCGACCATGTCTTCGCTGGAAAACAAGAATGTCTCGCCAAGCGAAGTGTCGACCAAGCCGTGTCGCCAAAGATGTGCCGACATCTGCGCCGGCCGCGTCGGCGGCAAGCCGAGTGCGTGGCTCACTTCCGCCCACAGATCTTCCGCCACGGCTTCCGGGTCGGCATCCTCGGTTTCCCGGCTCCAGCCAGGCGACGCATGGATCAGCACCTGGTCGCCTTTCGACGTCCGCCCCGGCTTCGCATTGTTGCGTGAAACCCAGCGGACTACCTCGCTCATGTCTGAGTAAACGTCTTTCTCCGGCAGCAGCTTGGTATCCAACCGCACCATGACTGCCCAACACGGTGACATCCGAACGCGCGTAATCGGCTCTGCCAGCTTGTCGATGCGGCCGAGCAACAACAGCGCCTCGCGCGCCGGCACAGCACAAATCACCGCGTGAAAGGGGCCGACGCTGCTTTCATCTTCGAACCACAGCATCCAACCCTTGTCGCGGCGCTTCATCGTATGCACGCGGCGGCTGGTATGGATACGAACGCTCTCGGCGAGCGGACGCAGGATGGAGCTCATGCCCGGCGTGCCGACGAACCATTGCTGCATCGTCGGCGTCGCCTCGCCGTTCAGGCCACGCGGCACCCACGGCGCGGCATACCCCGAGCCGACGAGTTCATCGACGTATTTTTGAAAGCTGGTGCTGCGGACCGTGACGTACTGGGCGCCGGTATCGAAGTGCGCGGTGCCCAAACGCATGGTCGCCATGCGTCCACCGATGATGCGATCCTGCTCGAAGACTTCGACGTAGCAACCCGCGCGTCGCAGCACTCGCGCGGCCGACAACCCCGCCAAACCAGCTCCGATGACTGCAACTCGATTGGTCAAGGCTTTCCACCACGTAGTCGTGGCAGCCTACGTGATGGCTGCCTGCCTTCGCGCCCATCGGGTTCGGGTGAGGTGCCGATACCCTGGCGTAGATGTCGATCTCCATCGTTTACGCGTAGTTAGTTAATATCCCAACAACTTTGATAGTTTTGAGACGGCTGCTTCAGCGCGGAAGTAAAATCCAGTAATCGAGATCGAGAACCACTCCATCCGTAGTCGCAGCATCTCCCGGAATGGCAGTCAATTGGGCGCTCTGGACGTCTTTTGCTGCGATTGTCCTGATCCGCATCGCGCCGATATCTTTGCGATGTGGTACGTCCGCCAGGTCGATAACCTCACTCATCGCATAAACTGTATCGCCGGCGAATAACGGAGCGACATGCCGGCCGGCGTTGATGGCGGCAATCTTGAATGCGTTGCCGAGACCGTTGAACGACAATGCGCGTGCAATCGAAATGACCACGCCGCCGTAAATCAACCGTCGGCCAAAGCGGGTCTGCTTGGCTGCAAAACCATCGAAGTGCACTTTGGCGGTGTTTTGATAAAGCCGTGTCGCCAACTGATGCTCCGCTTCTTCGACTGTGACGCCGTCGGCATGGTCGATCCGTTCGCCTAAGGCGTAGTCACCGAAGCGATGCGGCGAACCGCTGCTCGTCACGTCGTATGCCCCAGCATCGATCTTCGGCAGGCATGCGCCGAGCGTGTCCGCCGCTACGTGGCCGGCAAGTTTGGGTGCCACCGCTGTCGGAGCGGCAACATCGCGCCGCAATTTGCGCACCATAACCCAGCGTACGAAACCGAGTACGATCTCGCCATGCTGATTACGCCCCGTCGTCCGCACATGCACGACGCCGGTTTCCCCGTTCGAGTTCTCGCGCAGCCCGATTACCTCCGAGCGCGCCGACAGCGTGTCGCCGACGTAAACCGGTTTCAGAAAGCGGCATTCTGCATAGCCGAGATTGGCCACCGCGTTGAGCGAGATGTCCGGCACGGTCTTGCCGAACACGACATGAAACACCAACAGATCGTCAATTGGCGCTCCCGGCAACCCGATCGATTTCGCGAACGCATCGGACGATTGCACGGCAAAGCGACTACCATAGAGTGCGAGGTAAACGGCCACGTCGCCGGCCGTCATCGTGCGCGGCGTCGCATGCACGATTTCCTGGCCGATCCGGAAATCCTCGAAGTAATTGCCGCGGTTGGTCTTGCTGAACGATGTTGGGTTGGTCATGGCGAAAATCCGTAGGGCAAGAAGTCATAGCATCGCTGATCAACCGCGCGCAGCAATCGCATCGGCGATGTCAACTGTGCGCCGTGCCATCTCTGCATGCAACAATTCGACCATGCGACCATCGATGGTGATCACGCCCCGCCCCTTGTGTTCCGGCATCGCGAAGGCTGCGATGATCTTACGCGCCCAGGCCACGTCGTCGGCGGCAGGGGCAAACACCGCGTTGGCATTGGCGATCTGATCAGGATGGATCAGTGTCTTGCCGTCAAAGCCCAGCTTCCGTCCCTGCCGGCACTCGGCATCGTAGCCGGCGGTGTCTTTGAAGTTGTTGTAGACGCCGTCGAGCACGGTCAAGCCGAAGGCCCGTGCCGCAGTCACCGACGCCGACAGCCAGTAGAGCGCCGCCGTTCGGTGCGCGTCGAGTTCGACACGCGTTTCCTTCACCAGATCGTTGGTGCCGAGAACGAGGCACGTCAGTCGCGCGCCCGCATGCCTTGCCGCCCCTGCCAGATCGCGCAGGTTGAAGATCGCCAGCGGCGTCTCGATCATCGCCCACAGCGCCACCGCGTCCGTTGCGCCCGCGCGGCGCATCGCGTCCGTTGCACGCTCGATATCCTTGGCGTCGTTGGGTTTCGGGAGCAGCACCGCGTCAGGATTGACCTTCACGGCCGCCGCCAGATCGTCCGCGCCCCACGGAGTATCGAGCGCGTTGATGCGAATGACGACCTGCCGCGCGCCGAACCCGCCGGCTGCAACCGCCGCGCACACCGCCGCGCGCGCCTGTGTCTTCTGGTCTGGCGCCACCGCGTCTTCGAGATCCAGGATGACGGCGTCGGCGGCCAAGGTTTTCGCCTTTTCCAGCGCTCGCGCGTTGGAACCTGGCATATAAAGCACGCTGCGAACCGGCTTGAGCGACATTTGCATACTCCCAGTCTTCATCGGCAATCTTCGGATGACGCCTTCCATAGGCGAGCCGGACGAGGCAATCAAACAGTTCAAGTCCAAAGAGAGCAAATTCGATGCCTGACCGAACAGCCGACGTGGTGAGCAGTGCTGGCGGCGGTGTCAGAAGCACCACGGATGGTCCGGCCGATATGGCGCGGATTCTTGCGCTGTCGTCACAGGTCGTCAGTGGTCACGTCGGGCTATCAGCCATTGTGCCGCCGCTGCAGCGATTGGGGCATGAGGTGCTAGCCATGCCGACGGTCCTGCTCTCCAATCACCCCGGCAATCCGCCGAGCTTCGGAGTGCGCGTGGACCCAGCCACCTTGGACAAGATCGTCGATACACTCGATGCCGGCGGCCGCCTTGTTGGTGTCGCCGCAGTGCTCACCGGTTACCTGCCGAGCACTGCTCATGTAGCGACCGCATGCGTGGCCATCGCCCGCTGTCGGGCCCGCAATAAACATCTTGTCGTTCTGTGCGACCCGGTCATCGGTGACGATCCGAAAGGCATTTACATCGACGCCGGTGCCGCCGCCGCGATCCGCGACATTCTGCTGCCGGAGGCTGCTATCGTGACACCCAATCGCTTCGAACTGGCATGGCTCAGCCGCCGGAACGTCGTCGATGAGGCGTCGGCAATCGATGCTGCGCGCAGCCTGCAGCGGCCGCTGGTGGTCGCAACGTCCGTTCCGGCAGCACACGGCAGGCTGGCGAATCTCGCCATTACAGCCGATAGCGTCGATGAAGCCAGCGTCGCGATCCGCCGGGACGTGCCGAACGGAACCGGCGACCTGTTTGCCGGATTGTTCTTGAGCGCTTATCTATCCCCACCCTGTTCGATCGCCCAGGCTTTGGCGCAGGCCGTCGCCGAGGTCGAGCGTGTCATTGCCGCCAGCGCCGGAAAGGCCGAATTGCAATTGACCACGATCGCATGATCATGCAGGACGGTATCGACGTAACATTTGCCCGGGTGACCCGATGTCGCTTTTTCCAGATCATCTCGCCGATCGCTTCAGGCGTTTCAAGTTCCGCCATTTCGTGTCCAATCAGGACCATTACGAAACGCTCGCCGAGCACGGCCAGAGCCCGGATGTCATGGTCGTGTCCTGCTGTGACAGCAGGGTCGATCCTGAAACAATTTTTTCGGCCATGCCCGGAGAATTGTTCGTGGTCCGCAACGTCGCCAATCTCGTGCCTCCGTACGAGACGAGCGGCAAGTACCACGGCGTTTCGGCGGCGCTGGAATTCGCGGCGCTGAATTTGCGCGTCAAGCATATTGTGGTGATGGGGCATTCAGGTTGCGGCGGCGTGCGCGCGTGTGTCGATCACGATGCCACGAAGCAGACCGACGCGGAATTCATCCGTAATTGGATGTCGATGCTCGACGAATCGTGCGACCGACTGCGCGCACAACAGCCGCCATTGACGGCACCGCAGCTGCGCTCGGCGCTCGAGCATGAAGCGGTGAAAACGTCGCTCGCCAATCTGAGAACGTTTCCGTGCATCCAGATTTTAGAAAGCAAAGGCCGCATCGCGTTGCACGGCACCTACTTCGATATCGCCACTGGCACGCTTGAAGTCTTGAATCCCGCCACCGGCACCTACGTGCCGGTGTAACCGTGCCACCCGGCGTTCAGTGCTCTTCGGGTTCTTCAGAGCCGTCGCCGACGATGCCGGACACATCCGAGCCCGCATCTTCTTCCTCTTCCAGGAAGGTTTCATCGGCTTCGACGGCACCCGGCTCTTCAGCCACTTCGATATCTGCCAGCGCCTCTTCGCCCTCCGGCAGATCGTCGGTCTTGGCGTCGGCGGCCATTTCATAGTCGGGCTTGACCAGCGGCTTACCGCGTAGCTTTTCAGCCGCAGCAGCTGACGCCGAGAGCGGCACGGCCACCGGCGGCTGATAGACGGTGCCGCAGATTGGGCATTCCGCCGGATCGCGGTTGAGATCGTAGAACCGCGAGCCGCAGTCCGAGTTTTGGCACGTGCGCTTGTTGCCCCGCGCCGCTTTGATGGTGGCCGTCGACATAAATGAACCTCGATACATCGAAAAGAGAGGCGCACCCAATGGCACGGGCCGCCGGTTCTGTCAAAGCCGCGCCGACCCGTTTCCCATCCGCGTGCGGCTTTTTGCCATTCGTCTCATTGCGGCGTGTGGTGCGGTGCGGTAGATAGCGCAGACGGGACCACAAGGGAGACATGCGGCATGGCCGACGCCATCAGCAAGACAATCACGCGGCCACGGCCGCTTTCGCCGCATATCGGTATTTATCGCCAGCAGATCAACATGGTGATGTCGATCGTGCACCGCCTGACCGGTGCGGCACTATATTTTGGCACGCTGCTGCTCGCCTGGTGGTTGATCGCTGTGGCGCAGGGCGCGCAGGCGCTCGATCTCGTTAACCTGGTGATGGGGCATCCGCTCGGCAAGCTGGTGCTGGTCGGTTATACGTGGGCGCTGCTCCACCATATGTTCGGCGGGCTCCGGCATTTCATCTGGGATACCGGCCGCGGCTTCGATCTGAGTTCGGTCAACCGCTTGGGCTGGCTAAGCGTTATTATGTCCGTGCTGATCACGCTTGCCCTCTGGCTCGGCGCGCTACACCTGCAGGGAGTGCTCTGATTATGTCGACCCCACGCTTGCGCCCTACTCCGTCGCCCACTCATGCCTCCATCCGCACGCCGCTTGCGAAAGTGCGCGGCCTCGGCGCTTCCAATGAAGGCACGAGCCATTTCTGGCAGCAGCGCGTCACTGCACTCGCCAACATTCCGCTGACCATCTTTCTGGTCTGGCTCGTTGCGCGATATGCGGGTGCCGATCATGCCACCGTTAAAGCCGCGATGCAGAAGCCGTGGATCGCCATTCCGCTGCTGCTGCTGGTGCTGTCGGGTGTCTTCCACATGCGTATCGGCATGCAGGTAATCATCGAGGACTACGTTCATGGGGAGGGCGCTAAAGTTCTGTTGCTGGCGCTCAACACCTTCTTCGCCATCGCGGTCGGCCTGACTTGCGTATTCGCCGTGCTGAAACTCAGCTTCGGCACTTGATCGCTGCGGAACCGTCGTTGGTTTGCATGGTTTGACCGTGGTCGGCTTCAACGGCGGCTATGGGGAGTGTGCGCTTGACCACTCTGTCGAAAGATGGACCGCTAGGCAGGCACCAATCCACCGGCCTGGATTTCAGGCCTAAACCACAGGCCGGAGCGTGATCAAAAATCTCAAGGTCCTGACTGTCGGCGGCGCGATGGTGGATACCATTGCCATCGTCGAAAGTCGGCATATCGAACGCATGCTCATGAAGAACGCAGCAGAATCGTATCTGCTGCTGGCCGAGGGCAGTAAGACGGAAGCCACCAAGATTTCCACGCATGCCGGCGGTGGCGCGGTCAATGCTGCTGTGGCGTTCGCCAGGCTCGGCGCCGATGCCGCCCCCCTCATCGTCATCGGGCGCGACCCGCGCGGGGAAACCATTCTGGCGCGTCTGCTCGAGGAAGGGGTGTCAATCCGCTGGGTGATGCGCGACGAGCGCGCAGCAACCGGTGCGTCGGTGCTGGTGTCGTCGCACGAAAGCAATGCGGCCATCTTCACGTTTCGCGGCGCGAATGGCTTTCTCGAGCCGCAGCATCTGCGCCCCGATGCCTTCGCCGTCGATGTCGTCTATATCTCCGGTCTATCGAATAAATCCGCTGATCGCTTTCCCGAACTGCTGCGGCTGGCGCGGTCGGCCGGCGCGTTTGTCGCGACCAATCCAGGCACCCGGCAACTTTCCTCCCGCGGCGATATCGTGCGCTCCACGCTCGGCAACATCGACATGCTGACGGTCAATCGGGCGGAAGCCGATACGATGGTGCCGCAACTGGTCCGCGATATCGGCGACGGCGGTTCCGCGTTCGCTGACGATGGACTGGGGGAATTGCCGATCTTAGCGGTTCGCGGTCTCCAGGGCGGCGGCTATGAACTCAGCCTCAGGGCGTTTTTCGCAGCGTTGATCGGGTTGGGTACGAGGCGGGTGGTCATCACCGATGGTCGCGACGGCGCTTTCCTCGCCGACAACATGTCAATCTATCATTGCCCGGTTCTCTCAGTTGAGATCGCTGGCACGGCGGGTGCCGGCGACGCCTTCGGTGCCACGTTGGCTGCGTGCCTCGCATCGGGCATGGACCCGGCTCGCGCCCTCAGGGCCGCCACCGTCAATGCCGCCTCGGTCGTCAGCCAAGTCGACACGCAATCGGGACTGCTGCGCGGCGCGCCATTGATGGCCGAATTGGAAAAGCGGACCGCCGAGTTGACGGTCCGCCAGTGGCGTTTGTGACGTATCGACGTTGAGTGGTTCAGTCCGCCGCGCCGCTATCCTCGATGATCGGACCAAATAGTTCGTAGCGTTCGCCGTTGAACTTCATCATCTGCATCTGCTTGTTGATGCGATAATCGGTTGGCGACGTGTTGGTCTTCATGCCCGGCAGCGACAGACTGCCGACGAAGTTCTTCAAGCTGGTTGTCTGCTTCATGACGTTTTCGCGCGTCAGGTCGTCGCCGCATTGCTTGAGGATGTACACCAGCAATTCGGCGTTGGAATAACCGTAAGTGTTGATCGTGCTAAGCTTGTCGCCCTCGGGATAATACTTCTCCATGAAGGTGGTGAAAGCCTTCAAGCCGGCGTCGTCTTTCCACTGCGGATCGGCGGGATCCTTGCCGTAGTTGGTTGAAATAACGCCCTTTGAGATGTCGAGGCCCGCTGGTTTCAGCGTGCTTTGAACGGGGGCCGCGTTGATGTCGATGATATGCACCGGCTTCCAGTCGAGTTCGGCAAGCTTTTTGATTGCCTGCGCCGCGAACTTCGGCGTCGAGGCGTCGTACAGCAGATCCGCACCGCGCGATTTTAGCTGGATGATCTGGGAATCGACAGTTGGGTCCGTCAGCTCATACGATGCTTCGCCGACGATCATCGTCGCGGCTTTGGCACCGAGCCCGGCTTTTAGGCCGATGATGTAATCGCGGCCGAGGTCATCGTTCTGATACAGGACGCCGATTTTGGCGTTCGGGTAATTGTCCAGGATATACTTCGCGTAGATGCGTCCTTCGGACTGATAGTTGGGGTTGAAGCCGATGGTCCAGGGTGACGTTTTGGGGTCGGTAAACCGCGATGCGCCGGTCGCTGCCAGCAGTTGCGGCACTTTCTTGGTGTTAAGATATTTCTGCACGGCGGCATTCGATGCCGTTCCGATGACCTGGAACGTGAACAGCACACCGTCCTCTTCGACCAGCTTACGCACGAATTCGACTGCCTTCGGCGGGCTATAGCCATCGTCGTACTGGATCAGATTGATTTTGCGGCCGTTGATGCCACCCAGCTCGTTGATCATTTTAAAATACGCCGCCTCGGTCTTGCCGATGGACGCGTAGGCCGATGCCGGGCCGCTGAACGGCACTGTCTGCCCGATTTTGATCTCAGTGTCGGTCGCGCCTGTGTCGTATTTCTTTTCCGCAAATGCCGGCGAACCGGCCAACACCAAAGCGATCGTACTGACAGTAAAGAACTGCCGAATGCCGTAACTCATTTCGCTGCCTCCCTGAATTTCTGATTTTGTCGCGAACAACGTGTAACGAGATTCCGTTGGTTGCCGCCATGACCGCCGCGCGACAGAAGATAATTGAGCCGCGAAACCTCCCGACGACGGTTGGTCATAAACCAAACCATACACGTTCGGAGGTCGATCACAACCGATGGGGGTGCTGTAATTTGCCTCTGTGGCCAGCCGTTAACGCGACAGCGCACCCAATTCCCACCGTGACACCAGGCGCTATGCAAGCTTATGATGAGCCATGGCTGAGCCCCGACACAAGCCCGCAACCTATGCCGATATCGAGGCACTACCGCCGCACATGACCGGCGAGATCGCGTTCGGCGTGCTGCACACCCAACCGCGCCCGTTGGGTCGGCATGCGCGTGCGGCCGGAGCGCTCAACTACTCGCTTGGCGGACCGTTCGATTTCGGCTCTGGCGGTCCTGGCGGATGGATATTTCTGCCGGAACCTGAATTACACCTCGGCGAACATATTATCGTTCCAGATATTGCTGGCTGGCGACGAGAGCGTTTGCCGGTACTTCCAAAGACCGTCGGCTTTACGACGTCCCCGGATTGGGTGTGCGAGATCCTGTCGCCGTTGACACAACGTTTCGACCGCACCGATAAACTCGCCATCTACGCCGCCTTCAACGTCGGCCATTGCTGGTATGTCGATCCCGGAGTGCACACGCTGGAAGTCTTCGCCCGCCAAGGCGACAAGTGGCTGCTGCATGCCACCTTCAAGGACGCCGACCCCGTAACGGCTCCGCCATTCGAAGCGCACACCTTCGCGCTCGACGTGCTGTGGATGGCGGAGGAATAGGTCCAGTCGAGCTTTGAATCCATCATATCGAATGTAAGGGCAATGACATGGCCTCCGGTTGCAGCTGGAAGGCGACCTCGCAGTGAGCCGCGCCAATTCGCGATTTGTGGGACGCGTTTCAAAAGTTCAAGCCGGCCGCCACCATAACTGCGCGCAATCGAGCCATTCTAGGTTGACTTCGACGTCGCCGATGTCGTCGAGTTTCATCCGATCCGGAAACTTTAGGATAAGGTGCCGCCGATCTGCAACGGCGGGACGCGGCCACCCCATTGCCCCCGTTGCTGCGGCGCGATAAACCGTAGACAGCGAACACCTGCCACGGCATGCCCATGGCGCACACTTCTCAATCAGGCGATGACCCATGGCACAAACCAACGGCACGGCAAACGGCGCGGCACCGCACGTCAACGGGCAGGCCTACAAAATCACTGAGCACACCTACGATGTGATTGTGGTGGGTGCCGGCGGTGCGGGGCTGCGGGCGACATTGGGTTGCGCTGAAGCCGGGCTGAAAACGGCCTGCGTCACCAAGGTATTCCCAACGCGCTCGCATACGGTAGCGGCACAGGGCGGCGTTGCGGCGGCGCTTGGCAACATGGGCCAGGACGAGTGGCGCTGGCACATGTACGACACTGTCAAGGGTGCCGATTGGCTGGGCGACCAGGATGCCATCGAATATCTCTGTCGTAACGCGCCCGATGCCGTTTATGAACTTGAGCACTACGGCGTGCCGTTCAGCCGCACCGAGGATGGCCGCATCTACCAGCGCCCGTTCGGCGGCATGACCACTCAATTCGGCGAGGGACCGCCAGCCCAACGCACCTGCGCCGCAGCCGATCGCACCGGCCACGCCATGTTGCACACGCTTTACGGTCAGGCCCTCAAGCACTCGGCGGAATTCTTTATCGAATACTTCGCCATCGACTTGATCATGGACCAGGATGGCACCTGCCGCGGCATCATCGCCCTCAACCTCGATGACGGCACGATCCATCGCTTCCGCGCCAAGAAAACCATTCTCGCCACCGGCGGCTATGGCCGCGCCTACTTCTCCTGCACGTCGGCGCACACTTGCACCGGCGACGGCAATGCCATGGTGCTGCGCGCCGGCCTGCCGTTGCAGGACATGGAATTCGTGCAGTTCCACCCGACCGGCATCTACGGCGCGGGCGTGCTGATCACCGAGGGGTCACGTGGCGAAGGCGGCTATCTCACCAATTCCAAGGGCGAACGCTTCATGGAGCGCTACGCTCCGCACGTGAAAGACCTGGCGTCGCGCGATGTCGTGTCCCGCTCGATGACCGTCGAAATCCGCGAGGGACGCGGTGTCGGTGCCGAGCACGATCACATCTTCCTGCATTTGGATCATCTTGACCCGAAGATCTTGGCCGAGCGCCTGCCGGGGATCACCGAGAGCGCGAAGATTTTCGCCGGCGTCGACATTCATCGCCAACCTATTCCGGTGTTGCCGACGGTGCATTACAACATGGGTGGCATCCCCACCAACTACCACGGCGAAGTGCTGACGCTGAAGAACGGTAACCCCGACACCATCGTGCCCGGCCTGATGGCCATCGGCGAGGCGGCGTGCGTGTCGGTGCATGGCGCCAACCGGCTCGGTTCCAACTCGCTGATCGATCTGGTGGTGTTCGGCCGCGCGGCCGGATTGAAGTGCGGTGAGACGGTGGAAGCCGGCGCATCGCAACCGGAATTGCCGAAGGACTCGGCGGATCTGGCGCTCTCCCGTCTCGACCGCTTCCGCCACGCCAACGGTGGCTCGCCGACGTCCGCGCTGCGGCTTCGCATGCAGAAGACGATGCAGAACAACTGCGCCGTGTTCCGCGACGGTCCGGTGCTGACCGAAGGCGTGCAGTTGATTTCCGAGGTATGGAAAACGTCGGCAGACATCAAGATTAGCGATCGCTCGCTGATTTGGAATTCGGATCTGATCGAAGCGCTCGAATACGACAACCTGATTTCGCAGGCGGCCGTCACCATGTATTCCGCAGCCAACCGCCAGGAAAGCCGCGGCGCGCATGCCCGTGAAGACTTCCCCAACCGCGACGACAAGGACTGGATGAAGCACACCCTCGCCTTCGTCGACGACGCCAAGAAAGAGGTGATCTTGGATTATCGCCCGGTACACACCTACACGATGACCAACGACACCGAGTACATCAAACCAAAGGCGCGGGTTTATTGAAGGCGGCCTCGACCAATCATTACCGACACGGCGCTTGGACCCGGCGGAGCAGAGGTCGTGACGTCTATTTCGCGGCCGCTGCGGCCGCTGGCGTCACGTCCATGCCGAGCGTCCATTCATCCGCACGTGCCTTGTAACTCAGGGATTTCCGGAGAACCCAGGTTTGCACCGGATAGTAAATTGGAATGATCGCGACGTCGGCGATCGCTAGCGCGCTGGCCTGCATCAACTCTCGCGCACGTTCTAACGGATCGATCATCGTCTGCGCGGCGTCGATCTGTCGATCCACGTCTGCATTCGAATATCGCCCACGATTAGCCGCGCCGGTCCCGGCCGTGGGGATGTAGGTATGCACCAGCGCATTGAGCGAATCTGATACTTCACCGGTGCCCGAACTACGTCCGGCGAGGAACATGGAAAATTCCGGCTGACCCTTGTCGCCCGACGACGCCCGCGCGAAAAATTGTGCCGGCGGCAAGGCGTCGACAGTGACATCAAGGCCGATGCGTTGGTACATTTGCGCGATGGCCTGAGCAACCTTCACGTCGTTGGTATATCGGCCAGCCGGCGAATGGAACGTGAGTTTGAAGCCCGCAGGCCATCCTGCATCCGCCAGCAGTTTGCGGGCCCCGTCCGGGTCGTAAGCCATCGGCTTCAACTCCGGCGATGTTCCAAAAAAACCAGGTGCCAGGAATTGCCCTGCGGCGATGGCGGCTCCTCCCATGACCCGCGCGACGATCGCGTCGCGGTTGATGCCCTTTGAGAGAGCCAGGCGAACGCGAACGTCCCGCAGGGGATTGAGAATCTGTGCGCCGTCTTTCGCCGTGACGAAGGGTGTTACGGGTCGAAATTGATCCATGTGCAGGTAGATCACCCGCTGCGTCACCGCTTGCACCAAAAGGAATTTTGTATCGTCCTTCAGCCGGCCGATATCGGCGCTCGGGACGTCCTCGATCAGGTCCACATCACCGGCAAGCAGAGCTGCGACGCGCTGCGGGTCATCGCGAATGGTCCGGAGGATGACGCGGTCCCATAGCGGTTTGCCGCCCCAGTAGGCATCGTTCCGCACCACCGTAAGGCGCTCGCCCGGCACATACTCCGCAAATTTGTAAGGACCGGTTCCGACCGCCGCTTTGCCGGAATTGTAGTCGGCCGTCTTCGCGCCTTTGCCGTTGGCGCGCGAAACGATCATGATCCGCGCCAGATTGTTGAGCATCAGCGGATCCGGCAACGTGGTCGCAATTTCAATCGTGAGGTCGTCGATTTTGCGCACCTGTCGGCCCTTGATCGCCGAGGCATAACTGGAAGGACTGTCCGGTACATTCGGCGCGCGTTGGAAGGTGAAAACGATGTCATCGGCGGAAAACGGTTTGCCGTCATGCCAAGTCACGCCCGGTCGAAGAGCAAAGCGCCAGGTTTTATCGTCGGGTTGCGACCACGACATGGCCAGTCCAGGTACGAACGCGCCGCTCGCGTCGGGGGCGACGAGGCGCTCATAGATATGCGACAGCGCACTGTCGTTGGGCGTCAGGTTATGAAAGTGCGGATCAATCGACGTGGGCTCGGCAAGGATGCCGATGCGCAAATCCTCACCCTTAGCTGCGCCGCAAGCAACACAAAAAGCGACAACAAAGACCGTCAGCAGCGCCGAGCGCGCGCGTGCCATTCGCCTCTCCGATATTGCGTGCGCGACATCAAGGCCGCCGAATTGTGCATTGTCCAGCGAACTGGACGTACAGCTTCGGCGCTACTGATTGGATCTTCTCCACACACGCCACAATATGTGCGTGGTCCTGCAATCATGATCCGGTCAGCCGCTGTTTTTTATCCTTGGCGATCGCAACCCTCACCTGATGAATATCTACCAAAAATATTCTAGCAAGCCGGGCGCAACAACGCCACCGCCGAGTGCAGCGCTCGCGCCTGCAAACCAATATTCGATATCACGAGGACACATTGCGTTGCGTCTGCTTCCGGGAGGCGTGCCCCGGATATCCGTCCGCGGCATGCTTTATCCCGGTAGCACTCTATCTGCTCGGCTAAGGCTTACCAGCTGCGGCGCGGGCCGGTGTCGATGTGGAACAAGCCGCCACCATAGTGCTTCAGTCCACCGACATTGCCATTGTCACGCAGCGAAGCGTAAATGGCTGAAACGTTGGAATGAACCCGGAAGTCGACCGCTTGGCCTTGCAAGTGATATGACTTCGGCGCGCCGCCGACGGATGAGTTGCGCGAACGGCTGCGGCACGTCGAGTTGACTGTGATCGGACCGAAGTTGGAAGCCAGCGACCGTACGATGCCGCGCAGCGTTCCGTTCAAGCAATCTGCATCCGCAGTCCAGTTGACCGATCCACCCGACAGGCTTCGGCGCGGTTTCTCGTCGCTCCCGGTCCGGGCATCGCTGCGCGATGTATTAAGGCTGGCCACGCGCGTGCGCCTGGTTTGCGGGCGATCCTCTGGCGCGGTCACTTTGGTGCGGCGTGCGCGGGGCGCCGCGACGGCGTCGTCGCCTATGTCTGTCATGCCCAACGAAGCCACCCGCACGCTGCGGCTGCTAACCTGACGCTCGGCCGCCTTGGAGGCGTCGATTATCTGGTCGGCCCAACTTTCGCCGGCGACACCACGCGCCGACATGCCAAATACGCCGATAACGCAAAATGCGGTCGCGGCAATTAATCTATTCATGGGGAACTCCTCGTTGGGCGTCGTCTCAAACATCGCATTGCGGCGAACGACGACGACCG
>JANXYD010000036.1 GCA_025350265.1 Hyphomicrobiaceae bacterium
CAGCGGTTTCTGAGCATCGTTATGGTCCGGCAGCTCTCGCCGCCGGTCTCGCGCTTTCGTTCGTCGCGGTCGGCCTCTTTGTGGCGACTGTCGGCTTTTCGATCGGCCTCGACGCCAGCCTGTTCAGAACCCCGGCCGCGGTTCTCATGTTGGCTGCGGGCGTGGTGCTGCTCGTGCCGCGTCTGCAGACGCAACTTGCGGTCGCCGGCGGGCCCCTCAGCAACTGGACCGAACAACGCTTCGGCGGTACGTCCGGCAAGGGGCTTGGCGGACAATTCAGCATTGGCCTGCTTCTCGGCGCGGTCTGGAGCCCCTGCGTCGGCCCAACCCTCGGGGCCGCGTCCATCCTTGCCGCCCAGAGCAGGGACCTTGGCCAGGTCGCCTTCACCATGGTCATGTTCGGCGTCGGCGCGGCCCTTCCTTTGCTGCTGCTGGGGATGCTTTCGCGCAAGGCTATCATGGGCATGCGGGAACGCTTGATGCGGGCCGGCAAGGCCGGCAAAATGGCACTCGGGGCCGTCCTTGTCACGATCGGGATATTGATTGTCTCCGGCCTCGACCGAAACCTCGAGACCTTCCTCGTCGCCGTCTCGCCGGAATGGCTTACTCAGCTGACCACAAGGTTGTGAGTGTGCATAAGCTTTCTTAGGCGGCCGGATCATAGCCCGCGCTATAGGCGACGATGATGATCGGCATGGCAGCAAAGGCCCTGCGGGCGTTGCGGGAGCCCCAGAGCGCGGCTGGCTGGACGATCGCATGCTGACCAGCCGCATCCACCGGCGCAAACCCAAGGGCAAGTCGATGCCGATCGCGACCGCACGCGCCAATGCGGCCAAGTCGTCGATCCGCGCCAGGATCGAGCATGTGTTTGCTCATCAGAAGAACCGGTTCGGCCTGTTCATCCGCACCATCGGCATCACGCGAGCCGAGGCCAAACTGACCCTGGCCAATCTGGCCTACAACTTCGACCGCCTGATCTTCCATGAAAAGCGCGTCGCCACGGCATGAGTCTGCCCGGAATACCGGGAAACGCCCTTATCTGGGCACCGCCCACCGTCAAAGCAGCGCCAAATACCGCCATAAAATGCTGAACTCAGCCCGCCCTCATGACACTGCCGGGATCCCCCCAGTTTTTCGGGCGTCCACCTTAGTGGGCCGCCTCCAGCGGTGCGGCTGCGAGTTCGAGATGGTACGATGCCGTTGCTGGCGCGCAGACCGCAGGCAACAAATTGACCTGTAAGAACATATTTTTTGGTCAGCTGCATTTGATCAATCCCCGGTCCGATGACTGGCAAATCGTGTGAAGAGATCTTGCCCGTCGGCTCGTCGGCGAACAGCACGTAGCCCGCATCCTTGGCCAGGACATAGCCGGTGATGGTCACCACCTGCGACGCGTGAGCCCCCATCTGCCTTGGCCACCCGTCACATTGACACAAATGGACTTTGCGGGGGGTGGGATTTACGGAGTCCCGCCTCTGCTGCGATCAGGCCCACGTGCTGCACGGGCCCCTTGTTCGTTAATTACCCAACCGGATCCAGATTCTGCAGATTCAAAGAGAACGCGATCTCACGTCGGCGGCGCCATTGAGGAATGGGCGAGTTCCACCCGTCGCATGTTCGACAATGTATCGTCCAATGCTGCATCAATGAGCAGGGCCATTTCAGTTAGGGCGCCATCGGCATTTTGCGATGCAAGCTTTTCGAATACACGGGCGTGATCTGCGACTGGATCATGACCTAATAGAAGTGTTGGCAACATCATCTGGATCTTCACTGACCACCGCAAGGTCGTCTGAATGGCGGGCCAGAGTGACGTCAGCGCTTCATTGCGCCCCGCGGACAATAAGCCGTGATGAAACGCTACTATGGCGTTCAGCCACGCGCCAGTTCTGGGGTTGGTCCGTGCCATGCGCGATAGCGAGTCAGCAATCCGCGATAGATCTTCCTTGGTACACCGCATCGATGCCAACGCAGCTGCGCTTGGCTCTACGATTTTTCTCAGTTCGAAGAGATTGCGAATGAACTCTTCACTGGGGTCGAGTTCGAAATTCCATGCCAAAATGTCAGGATCTAGAATGTGCCAAGCTGCCCGAGGTGCAATCTTCGTGCCAACCTTGGGGAGAGCGGATACCAGTCCCTTGGCAGCTAGTGTGCGGATTGCCTCACGGTAGGCGCTGCGAGAAACCCCGAAAGACTCACCAGCGCTATCCTCGCGCGGTAGGAGAGATCCAGGCGCAAAATTGCCGGTGATAATATCTGCAGCGATCCGATGGGCTAGCGAGCCATGAAGTCGCGAGCGAGTCGTAGAAAACAGTGGTTCCACATCGACAAGCGCCTCCTGTGAAGCCTTTCCTAAAGCAGTTGATCGACTTGTTTCTTCTGCCGGCCCACCCGACATTATCGCGAGCGCAGCGGGCCTGCGGTTTGGCCGGTCGCCGTGGCCGCGCACAAACTGAACAATTGAAGTTGCAGCCTGGGTAACGCTTTCCACCGCCCCGACGAAATGCATACAGCCGTGAGGCAGACCTGACCAAAGAGACAAGGATACATCGACGCCGGCCTTAGTAAGTTCGCCATAGAATGCGAGCGTGTCGTCCAGCAGTACATCGCACTCTGCCCCGATACACAGCGTTGGCGGGAAATCGGCAAGGTCGGCAGTCAACGGCGTGAGCTGCTTGGTGCGTTCTTCCGGTAGCAGATGTGGAGCATAGAGATTCCAGAACCATCTCATTTGTGCTTCGGAAAGTCCAAAGCGCCCATCGCCGTATAATTTGTGAGAGGAGAGGTTCATCTCAGGCGCATAGGCACCGTAAATCGATACAAACCCAGCAATTTGGCGACGCTGCTCACTCGAAAGTCGAAGGATCGACGTGGCCGCAATATTCGCACCGGCCGAGTCACCGGCAATTAGCACGGGGCTCCGGGGAGACGCTTTCAGAATGGAAGCAATAACGGCGGCAACTTGATTTACTGCGGTCGGATAGGGATGTTCTGGCGCGAGGCTGTACTCGATTTGTACGACTTGGCCGCCAGTCTCTGCGGCCAGCCACCGGGCTATGTGGTCATGGCTACCTATTCCCCCAATTACCCAGCCCCCGCCGTGCACGAACACCAGCGTCAGTGCCTCATCCCCTGGGTTATAGTGACGAGTTACTATCCGGCCCCACGAGGACTCAATGGTCCGATCCTCGGTCGACACGTCGCGTACCTCCGCCCCTCGGGCGGCCAGCGTCGAATATTCGTCCACCCAAAGTCGGGTATGCCGAAGATCAAACGTGCCATCGTCGTCCGCATACTTTTGGTCCGCCCGAACCGAGTTCATCTTGTCCGACAAATCCGGAGCGATAATGCTGTCGGCGCGACCAAGCGACCTTCGATCGAGCAAAAGGGCCATTTTAACTCCTATAGACCAACGCCGGATCGCTGCTACGACCGGCGCTTAACCCAGACATCAACCGCCACGCGTTGACGATGTCTGACAAATGCATTACCAAATTGCTGCTTGCCCGACAACGGCCACGTAGGCTTACACCGTCTCAAAGGTGCACGAGTCGCGTATAGGATTGGCGATGAGGGCTCAGGCGTACCAAAAAAGTGGAGGACCATCATGAACTTCAGGATTAACCGAAATCTACTCACGGGCATTGGCGCGGCGACACTCACGTTGGCGGCACTCGCGGCGGACCCCTCTTGGGCCGATGACAAGCAAATTGCGATTGACTTCGTGTCCGGCC